>JASLIH010000492.1 GCA_030152105.1 Actinomycetes bacterium | reverse complement strand
GTGAGGATCGACGTCCACCGACCATCGGAGGGTGCGGACGTGTCGCAGGTCCGGATCAGCAAGCAGCGCCAGACGGCAGACGCTGGCTGGAACAGCCAGCTCGCCATGGGTCGCCACCGTCGGCATTGCAGATGAAGCGGCGCGCATTTCTGGCCGGCGGAGGGGCGGCCGTAGCCGGGCTCGCCAGCGGTCCAGCCCTGCTGGACTGGCGTGACGAGCGGCTGGTGCGTGAGCGGAACGCTTCCGCGGTCCCGGCGGCACCGGACCAACGGCTTGGGCAGCAGCGGCTGATCTGGTCGGTGTCGACCGTCAAGCCCCTGGCCGCGCTGACCTTCGACGACGGTCCCGACCCCGAGCTGACGCCCCGGATCCTGGAGGTGCTGGCCGAGCACGGCGTGCAGGCGACCTTCAACGTGATGGGCTGGAACGCCCTGCGACACCCTGACCTGGTCCGGGCCGTCGTGGCCGCCGGGCACGAGCTGGGCAACCACACCTGGACCCACCAGGACCTAGCCTTCCAGTCCGCACTCCAGACACGCCGCCAGCTCGAGCGTGGCCGCGAGGCGATCGAGCGGACCGCCGGGGTGCGGCCGCGTTTCTTCCGCCCGCCGCGCGGCAACCTCACCGGGTCGGCGATCCAAAGCGCTGCCGAGCTGGGCTACGACGTGCTGCTGTGGTCGGTGACGCGCGGCAGCGCCGGCGTGGGGACCCCCGCCTCGGTGGCCGATCACCTCGCCCGCACGGTCGCGCCGGGTGACGTGGTCGCACTCCATGACGGCATCGGCCGGGGCACCTTCCATCCCAGGGGGCCGGGCGCTCACGAGCTGCGAGCGCGCCGCCGGGTCGAGGTCCAGGCGCTCCCGGCGGCGGTCGAGCGGGTGCTGGGTCAGGGGCTGCGCCTGGTCACCGTATCGGCGTTGCTCGCCGCCGGCGAGCAGCATCCCGCTCACACCTTGACGAACACCCGCCGCCAGTAGAGCCACTCGGCCAATGCCCAGGCAACCAGCACGGTCCCCGCGGCATAGGCCAGCGCGGCGAAGGTGGCGCCGCCGGCCGCCGCCAGCGGCCGCACCAGTACCGCCTGCCAGGGCTTGAGCAGGAACGCGAACAGCAGGACTGAGGCCGCGTACAGCGCCAAGGCGTTGCTGCCCAGCGTGACCAGTGGCCGCGCCCAGGACCGGCCGGGTCCCCGGTCGACCAGCCGATAGGCCGCGGCCGTGAGCAGCGCGGAGATGCCGGCAGTGACCAGCACGAACGAAGGCGTCCACAGCGGTTTGCCGATCGGCACCGCGATGGCGACCAGCAGGCCGAGCGCCAGCATGCCCACCCCTAGGGCAAGCAGCCGGCGGGTCACCCCGGCGGCGGGCCCGTCGCGCAGCAGCCGCCCGGCAGCGACCCCCGCCAGCACGCTCACACTGCTCGACACCATCACCAGCACGCCATGCTCGGAGGGTTGGCCGAGGACCAGGCGATCAACGAACTCGGCCAGATTGCTGCCCGGCGCCCATGAGCCTGGCCGCACCCCAGGGGCTGGCACGAAGGTAAACGCCGCCCACAGCCCGGCCAGCAGGAGCGCGGCGGCTGGCAGCTGCGCCCGGCGGGGCAACCGCAACAGCGCCCAGGCCAGCAGGTAGGCGCCCGCGATCTGCTGCAGCACGCCGGTGGAGGGGGCCAGGCGATACTGTTTGGCGGAGACAAGCAGGCTGCCGAGGAGGAACAGCACCACCACCCGCCGCAGCACCGCGCCTGGCCGCTGCGCGCGCTGGGAGAACGGCAACGACGCCCCGACGGTGAACAGGAACAGCGGGAACACCTGGTCAGCCAGGGTCAGCCCTTGCCAGGGGGCGTGGCGCAGCGCCTGGGGCATGGCGGCCGGGATGCCGGCATTGTTGACCAGCAGCATGCCGACCACCGCCAGCCCGCGCACCACATCGATCGCCAGAATGCGCTCTCGCCCCGACCCCGCCACCGGTCTTGTTCACCGTCCCTTGTCGCCGCAGATCGGCCCTTCCCCACCAGCCCGGGCCAAGCATGCAGGCCCCGGGTTCGCCGATGTCGTCCCCTATCGACCTGACGCTTGGCACAGGAGCACCGGCTGGGTGCACGCCCGTGGTTGTTGCTATGGAGGCGCTGGTCCGGACTGCGACAGCCAGATCACCGGCTACTCAAACAGTACGATAGCGCGCCACGGTGGCCGTGCCGTGGCGGCCACGCCTGGTCGGAGTGCTTGATCCGGCATCCTCACTTCGCTGTTTTCGCTCGCTCGTGACCTGCGTTTTCGCTGGTGCGCATGGCGCCGATCGTGGGCCGCTCTGAGGAGCGGGGGTCAATTGGTCAAGGCTTGCATCGACCTTGCCGTGCGCGGCCGGCCGATCATGGTCTGCCGCAGGCCACCGCGTGCGTGGCCGGTTTCTGTCCGCGCGGGGCGGCACTACAGTGATCCGCCTTGTCGCCAAGCTGTGGAGGATCGCCCTCGTGGCCATCGAGCGTCGCACCTGTGCCCAGCTCGCACCACCACCTGACTACTCGCACGTGGTCACTGCTCGTGGCACCTCCAGTGTGTGGACGGCGGGGGCCGTTCCGCTGGACGCCGCTGGGAACTTGGTCGGTCCTGGCGACCACCGCGCACAAGCCAGCCAGGTGCTCGACAACTTGCTGGTGGCTCTGGGTGCGGCGGGTGCCGACCCAGAGCAGGTCGTCAAGACGACGGTGTATGTGGTGGGTGATCAGGCTGCGCTGGTGGCGGTCTGGGACGTGGTGCGTACCTCCCGAATCGGTGCTGCACGCCCGGCCAGCACCCTGCTGGGCGTGGAACAGCTCGGCTACCGGGGTCAACTGGTCGAGGTTGAAGCGGTCGCAGTGCTTGGGTGATCCCGGCGGCCTCGTACTGCTCGTACGGACCCTGATCGTTGATCAGCCGTCCGGATTCGACACGCCGACTCGCCGGTCGCTCCGAGGTCGCTATTCGTCTTTGGCCGAGACCTGGTCGACAAGGCCGTGGACGACAGCGTGGCTGAGACCGAGGCCGGGGAACGCGGCCAGGGTGCTGATCGGGAAGTTGCCGATGACGACCATGAGCTCCTCGTTGCCGAGGATGCCCTTTGGTCGACCGGTTTCATCGGTCCCGACCGCCTCGTGGAGGAGGGCGGAGCCGGTGGGATCGGCGAGCCATTCCTGGAGGGTGGACATGGCGTCGAGCCTGGTCGGCAGGGGAGGGGCGGCGATGTCGATGGTGGTGGTCAGCCGAAGGTCGCGGGAGGAGGCTCCGACGGCGAGTTCGAACTCGCCGCCCTCCAGGGCCCAGTCGTTCAGGGTTGTCGACCAGTAGGAGAGGTCACGAGCGGTGAGCGTGAGGTCCACGATCGTGGTCTGGTTGGGGTCGAGGTCGACCTTGGCGAAGGCTTTGAGCTCGCGGACCGGGCGGGCCACCGAGGCCTCGGGGTCGCGGACGTACAGCTGGACGACTTCTTTTCCGCGGCGATCGCCGGTGTTGGTGACCCGGCAGGTGACGTTCACGAGGAGGTCACCGTCCTGGGCGCTCCCGGTGAGGTTGGTGGTGAGGTCGGCGTAGCTGAAGCTGGTATAGGACAGGCCGTGGCCGAATGGGTAGCTGACCTGGAGGTCGAGGGCGTCGTAGGCGCGGTAGCCGACGAAGATGTGCTCGCCGTAGCGCACGTGGCCGGCCTCTCCGGGGAAGTTGAGGTAGGCGGGGGTGTCCTCCAGCCGCAGCGGCAGCGTCTCGGCCAGCCGTCCCGAGGGGTTGGCCGCGCCGAGGAGCAGGTCGGTGGCCGCGCCGCCGGCGGCCTGCCCGGACAGCCAGCACTCCAGCACCGCCTTGGCGTGCTGCTCCCATTCCGCGAGCCGTACCACCGAGCCGTTGGCCAGCACCACCACCAGGTTCGGGTTGGCGTCGGCGAGTCGGGACAGCAGGGCCGTCTGGTTGGCTGGGAGGTTGATGTGGCTGCGGTCGAACCCCTCGGACTCGTCGGTGGCGGGCAGGCCGAGGAAGGCGACGACCACCTCGGCCCCTTCGACGAGGGCGACAGCCTCCGCCGCCAACTCCTCGTCGTGGTCGCTGGTGTTGATGCCGTACCCGGCGGCGAAGGTGATCTCCACCTGGTCGGGGACGGCAGCGCGGAGCTCGTCCAGGGCGACGTCGACCCGGGTGGGGGTGACCTGGGAGCTGCCGGCTCCCTGGTAGCGCGGGGTCCGGGCGAACTCGCCGATCACCGCGATCGTGTCCCCGGCGGTCGGGCGCAGCGGCAGCAGATGATCCTCGTTCTTCACCAGGACGGCGCACTCTGTCGCGGCCGCTCGGGCCAGGGCGTGGTGGGCGTCGAGGTCCAGCACCGGAGGCGGCTCGGTGGTGGCGCTGGCGCGGTCGATGAGCTGGAGCACCCTGGCCACGGCGGTGTCGAGGACGTGCTCGTCCAGCTGGCCCGAGCGGACGGCGGTGATGATGGCGGCGTCGCTGACGCCAAGGTTGGGCGGCATCTCCAGGTCCAGGCCGGCGGCAAGGGCGGCGACTCGGTCGTGGACCGCGCCCCAGTCGGAGACGACCAGGCCGTCGAAGCCCCATTCGTTCCGGAGAATGGTGGTGAGCAGCCAGGCGTTCTGGGAGGCGTGCACGCCGTTGACCTTGTTGTAGGCGCACATCACCGTCCATGGCCGCGCTTGGGTGATGGCGCGCTCGAAGCCGGCGAGGTAGATCTCGCGAAGGGTCCGCTCGTCGACCTCGGCGCTGACCCGCAGCCGGTCGGTCTCCTGGTTGTTGACGGCGTAGTGCTTGAGGGAGGTACCCACGCCCTGGCTCTGGACGCCGTGGATCATTGCCGCCCCCAGGACGCCGGAGAGCACCGGATCCTCGGAGAGGTACTCGAAGTTGCGCCCGCACAGTGGGGAGCGCTTGATGTTGATGCCTGGACCGAGCACGACCGCCACGGCCTGCGCCCTGGCCTCGCGGCCCAGTGCCTCACCCACGCGCTGCACCAGCTCCGGATCCCAGGACGACCCAAGGGCACAAGCGGTCGGGAAGCAGGTCGCCGGAACGCTGCCAGAGATGGCGACGTGGTCGCCTTCCTCGGGTTGCTTGCGCA
Organism: Actinomycetes bacterium; assembly: GCA_030152105.1. The sequence continues at coordinate 177 of JASLIH010000492.1, read as the reverse complement.
GCCCGTGGGGACCGTCGGACACCATGATCGCCGGGATGCCGAGCCGCTCCACCGCCGCCGTGTGCCAGAAGTCGGAGCCCAGGCACAGCGACGCCTTCTCCTCCAGGGTCAGCTCAGCCAGCAATGACGAGGCCTTCGAGACAATCGTCATAGTGCCCTCTCCACTCATTCAGCATG
>JASLIH010000392.1 GCA_030152105.1 Actinomycetes bacterium | reverse complement strand
CTAGACAGAGCAACGCTCAACGTGTCGAGCAGCCGAGAAATGCCGTTGCGGGTCGGTACCTGGCTTGACAACCTGACCGCACAGGACGCTGCAGGGACACGAGGAGGCCCGCGTTGTCAGTCCACAGCATCGTGACACCACGATCGCTTGGGGCTGTGAGCGCGCGCCTGACCGTCTAGCCGCGCCTGGTCTGGCCCCGTCGAACGGCTCCGGCCGCCGCGCCCGCCGGCGCGCGTCCAGGGATGCGGTTGTGTGACCCATCCCTTCACCCTCGCGAGGCCATCATGCGAACCCGTGACGCCCGGGTTGTCTATCTGGTGCTGGAGAGCGCGACCGCGCTGCTGCAGGCCATCGTCTGGACTACTGCCGCTGTCTACTTCATCAGCCACGCCCATCTGGGGCCGCTCCAGCTGGTCCTGCTCGGCACCGCGATGGAGCTGAGCATCCTGGCGTTCGAGATCCCGACCGGGATCGTGGCCGACGCCATCAGCCGGCGCCGCTCGGTCCTGATCGGCACCACCCTGATAGGGGTAGCCTTCGTCCTGACCGGACTGCTCCCAAGCTTCCCGGCCCTCCTGGGCGCCCAGGCCCTATTGGGGCTCGGCTACACCTTCACCAGCGGCGCCACCGAGGCCTGGATCGCCGGCGAGGTCGGCGACCAAGCGGTCGGCCCGCTGTTCCTGCGCGCCGCCCAGTACGCCAGCCTGGCCGCGTCGCTCGGCATCGGCCTGTCGGTTGGGCTGGCCAACCTGGAGCTCTGGCTCCCGCTGGTGGCCGGCGGCCTGCTTCAGCTGGTGCTGGCCGGCTGGCTGGCCTGGGCCATGCCGGAGACGGGCTTTCGGCCCGTGCCGCGCGAGCGGCGGTCGACCTGGCGGCATCTGGCCCGGACCGCGGGCGACGGGCTAGGCGCGGCCCGCCGCAGCCGAGTGCTGCTGGCCCTCTTCGTGGTCGCCCTGTTTGCTGGGATGTCCACCGAAGCCATCGACCGGCTGTGGGAGCTGCACCTACTCGGCGAGGTCGGGCTGCCGGGCCTGGGCCAGCTCAGCCCGGTGACCTGGTTCGGGATCATCCAGCTGGCCGGGCTCGGGCTGGCCGCCACGGTGATCGGCCCGGCGCGCAAGCGGGTCGATAGCAGCGATCCGCGCGTGCTGAGCCGGCTGCTGTTCGTTCTCACCATCATCGAAGCCGCCACCATGGTCGCCTTCGGCCTGACCAGCAGGTTCGGGCTGGCCGTGGCCGCCCTCCTGGTGTACGGCGGTGTCCGCAGCCTCCGCGAGCCGCTCTACGGCGCCTGGATCGTTCCCATGATCCAGCCCCCCCAGGTGCGTGCTACCGTGCTGTCGACCATCGGCCAGGCTGATGCGGTCGGCCAGGTCCTGGGCGGCCCCAGTATCGGCCTGGTGGCCGCCCTGACCAGTCCTGGCCTTGCCATCGTCGCCGCCGGGAACGCACTGGCCCCGGTCGCGATCATCCTCGGTCGCCTGTCCACCAGGACCAGCCAGCCCCAAGTCGGCGGGGAACCAACCTCCCACAGCAGCGGTCGATCCGGGTGAGGAGCCGCACCTCTACAGGGCCACCAGCTCATATCGGCTGCCGTTGGTAGCAACCCATGCCCACGGAGTCAACGACCGCCAGATCCGTCGCCTGGTGCTCGACGTCGATCTGGTCGGCTCCAGACGGATCTGGCCTTCTCACGTCGGGGGGCGGGCTGAACGCCTCACCCGTGTCATCGGGACCATCCGCCGACCCGCGATCAAGGTAGAGCGCCCCTGGCGCCAGGGCACTGATCTGACGGTTGAAGAACAAGACAGGCTAGGCGCTGGCGCCGACGGCAATCTCGGTGGGGACGAGCAGGCCCGGCGCCCCGGTCGGGCCGTCGTCGATCTCGCGGAGGCAGCGGCTAATCAACTCGGTAGCGATCACATCCACCGGTACGCGGACGCTGGTCAGCACCGGCTCGGTCATCTCCCGCACCAAGCCCCCATCGAAGCCGGTGACGGCGACGTCGCTGCCGGGGCACAGCCCCATGGACTTGACCTCGTTGACCGCGCCGGCCGCCAGCACGTCGTTGCCGGTGATGATCGCGCTGGGGCGGTGCTTGCGGTAGAGCAGCCGGCGGACGGCCCCGTGGATCGACTCGGTGGTGCGGACCTTGACGATCGAGCGGGCGGCGGCGTCGATGCCGTGGCGGGCCAGGCCGCTGCGGTAGCCCTCCAGGCGCTCCAGGTCCCAGTATTCCTGGCGTCGTAGCCGAGGTAGGCGAACACGCGATGGCCGCGCTCGACCAGGTAGTCGACCATGGCGCCGACCGCGGCGACGCTGTCGATGTCGACCCAGGTCGGCTGGGTAATGTCTCGCCGCCGAAGCGGACATAGGGAATGCTTACCCCAGACCAGCAAGCACCGCGACACTACCCAAATTGCTACTTGAACGATCAAGTTCCCTATGTTAGCGTCCCGTACTTGAACGATCAAGTACCGCGCTAGATGCTATGGGAGGCCGAAGTCCGAAGGCCTGACCACCGCGGGCCCACCGTCCGGCCATGACCGGCCGGGGCTTGCCGACCCGATCAACCACAGATGCCTGTGGAGGTGAGCCCATGAAGAGGAAACTGCGCATCGTGAGGGCCGCGGTACTGCTGGCGGTGGTCGCGCTGGTTCTCTCCGCCTGTGGCGGAGGCGGTGGCCAGACCAGCGGCGGTGGCGCCCAGACCGGATCGGGCGCCCAGCTGCTCATCTGGACCGGTGGCGGCCCCGGCGGCGAGGCGACCAAGAAGCTCGGCGAGGCCTGGGGGAAAGAGAACGGCGTCAATGTCGCCGTCCAGCTCGTCCCCGAGAATCTGCAGACGCAGTTCGTCACGGCATCCCAGGCCGGCAAGGCCCCCGACGTCGTGATGGGCGCGCACGACTGGATCGGCAACCTGGTCCAGAACGGCGCCATCGACCCGATCCAGATGACCGAGGACACCAGGGCCGCTTACGAGAAGCTCGCCATCGAGGCGGTGACCTTCAACGGCCAGACCTACGGCGTCCCGTTCACGATGAACAACATCGTGCTGTTCCGGAACACCGACCTGGCGCCGGAGGCGCCGTCGAGCATCGAGGACATGGTCGCCACCGGCAAGCAGCTCAAGGCCGCCGGCAAGACCAGCGAGATCCTCGCGCTCCCGGTCGGGCCCACCGGCGACCCCTACCACATCAACCCGCTCTACACCTCCGGCGGCGGCTACATGTTCGGCGAGCAGCCGGAAGGAGGCTACGACCCCAAGGACCTCGGGGTCGGCGGGCCGGGCTCCGTCCAGGCCTACGAGAAGATCGCCGCGCTGGGTGAGAAGGGCGAGGGCGCGCTCAAGCGCTCCATCGCCGGCGACAACATCCTCAGCCTCTTCACGGCCAAGAAGACCGCCTTCATGATCAGCGGGCCGTGGCAGTTCGCCG
>JASLIH010000375.1 GCA_030152105.1 Actinomycetes bacterium | reverse complement strand
CCGGGGGATGCCTGGGGCCGGGCGGCCGACGTGGCGATCCGTGGGTCCTGGTCGGTCGGCAGTGGATGGGTCGGGTCGACGGCTCCGGCGTTGTCGATTGCGGCCACGGCAGATCGCAAAGCCGTCATGGCCGGACGGTCTCGTGCCCTCATCGCGGCCGGCAGGGCCCGGCTCAGCCGGTCTCGGAGGTTGTCGTCGCCCTTCTTCTTGGTCATTGGTGCTTCTCCGCGCCGTTCACCGTGGCCTTCCTGGCGCTCGGCTCACCGTTCGCGGCGGGCGTTCTGGAGGGTGGTCGGGGTGGGGCGCCGAGGCCGCGGCGACAGGACTCGCAGTCGGGGCGGTGGCAGGCCCGCTGGTAGTTGCCCTGGTCGAGGTCGGCGAGGGCGGTCTCCAGGAGGACTCGCTGCTGGTCGAGGTCGGCGGGGTCGAGGGTGCGGGAGTTGATCACCGGGTCCTCGCCGCCGAGGTAGCAGTAGGTGGCCACGCACCGGTCGCCTGGGAGCTCTCCCAGCTCCCGTAGGGCGAGGGCGTAGATGGCGAGCTGGTCCAGCCCACCCGTGGCCTGGTCGGTCCGCTGGCCGGTCTTCCAGTCCACCAGCTCGACCTCGGCGGCTTCCTGGCCGGTCAGGGGACCGTTCGACGGACCGGGCTGGCGGAAGATGGCGTCGATGCGGCCCCGGATGACCCATGGGCCGAGGCGGAGGACGACGCCGACCTCGGCCTCGGGTGGGGGGAGGGTGGCGTACCGGGTGGCGGCGAAGTTGCTGCTGGCCTGTTCGATGAGCTCGGGGGCGACGTGGTCGCCGGGGTGGTCGTCGGCGTCCAGCAGGTCGGGGAGGTTGCGGGCGCGCCGCTCCAGCAGGCGGTGGACCACCGAGCCGAGCCTGGCGGCCGGCTTGGGCGCCGACGGCAGCGGCCGGACAACCGACCAGTAGAAGTCCCGGGGGCAGCGGGCGTAGTCGAGCACCTGGCTGACCGACAGGATCCGGGGCGGGTCGACCCGGGCGGGTGTCGGGTCGACCCGGGCCGCGTCGAGTAGGTGCCGCCCGGCGTCGGCGGCGGCCCAGAAGGCGTCGGCCTGGCCGGGCGGCACCCGGGCCTCCAGCGTCCCTGGGACGGCCCGCTCCAGCTCCACCGCCGCGGCCAGGCCCTCGCCGAAGACCGGGTCGTCCTCGTCCTCGGGCCGGCGGCCGGGATGCGGCCAGCTCACCCGGTCTCTGAGCCGTTCGGTGAGCGGGCTGGCGGCTGGCTGGTCGGCCCGGACGAGGACGTCCACCGCCGGATGGTCGGCAGCCTCGTTCCAGAACGGCCCTGGGCCCTTGGGAGTCTTCTCCGAGCCCTGGTACCACCAGGCCGAGGTGAGCACGAGCAGCTGCTTGGCCCGGGTGATGGCGACGTAGAAGAGCCGCCGTTCGTCCTCGAGGGCGCGCTCCTCCAGCTCGCCCCGGAACGCCCTCGCGTTGCCGGTGAAGCGGGGCAGGTGGCCGGCGTCCTCACGCAGCTCGTACGGGAAGCCCTGGGCGCGACGGGGGTCGGCGACCCGGGCGTCCGGGAAGATCCCGTACCTGGGCGACCCGTCCTTGCCGGTGCCGGCCGAGAGGCCGACCACCGCGACCATGGGGAACTCCAGGCCCTTGGCCATGTGCACGGTCATCAGCTTGACCGAGTCGACCGGGGCCGGCTGCACTGCCTCGACCGGCTCGGAGGCATCGTCGACGGCGTCCAGGTAGACCAGGAACGCGGCCAGGGACGGGTCCCCCTGGACCGGGGCGAACGTCGCCACCCGATCGAGGAAGGTGGCCAGGTTCTGCCGGGCGGTGGTGGCCCGGCGGTCTCCGGACGCCTCCAGCTCGGCCCACACGCCGGTGCGCTCCAGGATGGTCTGGACCAGGTCGAGCAGGGGGCCACGGGCGGCCGCGCGGAGCTCGCGCAGCTCCTCGCAGAAGGCGTCGAGCCGGCTGCGCGCCTCCTGGTCGATGCCCTCGACCTCGTCGAGGTGGTCGAGGGCCTCGGCGAGGGCGAAGCTCACGTCGCCCGGGTCGGGGTCCTCTCCGGGCAGCTCGTCCTTGAGGCCCCAGTTGTTCCGGGCCGCCCAGCGGGCCAGGCGGACGAGGTGCCGGTAGCCGATCCGCCAGCGGGGGCCGAGGAGGAGCCTGGCCAGGGCGACGTTGGCGCCCGGGTCGGCGACCACCCGCAAGGTGGAGACGAGGTCGACGATCTCCGGGGTCTCCAGCAGGCCGGACAGGCCCACCACCTCGACCGGGACGCCCCGCTGCTCGAGCGCCTCACGCAGCGGGCCGAGCAGCCGCTTGGACCGGACGAGGATTGCCACGTCCCGCCACTCCGGCCAGCTGCCATCGGGCAGACCGGTCTCGTGGGCGTGGACGACCTGGTCGGCGACGAACGCGGCCTCGGTGAACTGGTCGGCGAGCAGGGCCGCCCGGACCTCGCCGTCGGTGGCGCCGGGCCTGGCGACCAGCGACGCGCCCCCGCGCCGCTCCCCGGGGATCCGGTCGATCACCGAGTTGGCCAGGGCCAGGATCCGCGGCCCCGACCGGAAGTTGGTGGACAAGGGCAGCGGAGCCGCCCCAGGCGCGGGCCGGGCGGGCGCCGGGCCGGGGCTCGGCGGGAAGTGGTCGGTGAAGGAGAGGAGGTTGTACATGGTGGCGCCGCGGAAGGCGTAGATGGCCTGGCGGGCGTCGCCGACGGCCATGATCGAGGCGCCAGGTGGGCAGATCCGCTGCATGAGGCGGCGCTGGGCCACGTTGGTGTCCTGGTACTCGTCGAGCAGGACGTGCTGGAACCGGGTCCGCAGCTCCTCGAGCAGCTCTGGGTGGCCTTCGACCAGCTCGACCGCCTTGGCGACCTGGTCGCCGAAGTCGAGCCGGCCCCGCCGCCGCTTCTCGGTCGCGTAGCGCTCGACCAGGCGGGCCAGCTCGATCCGCTCCCGGGCCGCCTGGAGCATCCAGTCGGGCAGCCGCTCGCCCTCGTCGGCCCGCTGGAGGAGGCGCCGCGACGCCTCGACCACCCGCTCGGCCGGGACGACGTGGTCGGCGCAGGCCGAGGCCAGCTCGAGGGTCTTGCGGATGGTGGCGCCGGCGGTGCGGACGCTGAGGTGCTCGAACCGCTCGCTGTCGAGGATGCCGAGCAGGATCTGGTACTGCTGAGCCTCGCTGAGGAGGTCGGCGTCCACCTCGACCCCGACCCGGATCCCGTACGCCTTGACGAGGTCGGCCGCGAACGCGTGGTAGGTGTCGACGGTGACCTCGTCGCCGACGTCGGCCGCGGTGTCGGCGAGGGCATCGCGGACCCTGGCCTCCAGCTCGCTGGCCGCCTTGTTGGTAAAGGTCAGGCCGAGGACGGACGCCGGCGCGACCCCGAGCCGCTCGACCAGGTAGACGATGCGGGCCGCCATCACCGCCGTCTTGCCCGACCCGGCGCCGGCGATCACGTGCACCGGCCCGACCGGGGCGGTGACGGCGGCGAGCTGCTCGGGCGTCGGGTCCTGCCCGCGCAGCGCCGCCCGCACCCCCGGGGTCACCACGCCGGTGAGGGTCGCGCTCACTGCGCATCTCCCCCGTTCCGCGACACCGGCGACGGGTCGGCGGGGTCCAGGTCGGACGGGGGATGGGCTGGGGCGAGGAACTCCTCGCCCTGGGGCCACATGGGGCAGATGGGCTTGAAGGCGCACATACGGCAGTCGGCGTGGGGGTCGGGGTCGAAGGACTCGGCGGCCGCCCCGTCGAGGAGGGCCAGCAGTCGCCGCTCGACCTGGCCGGCGTGGTCGGGCCCCGGGTGCTGGCTCACGCGGGTGAAGCGGCCGTGCATGATCCTGGCCGGGTAGACGAGCTGCATCTCGACCGGGTGGCCGAGGGCGGCCAGCTCCGGGTCGCGCAGGGCGGCCAGGTAGTAGATGGCCAGCTGGAGCGAGCGCTCGGCCTCCTCCTCGGACGCCGGGTAGCGGGCGGTCTTGTAGTCGAGCAGGATGATGCCGTCGTCCGGGCCCCGGTCGACCCGGTCGATGCGGCCCCGGACCAGGTGGTCCCCGACCTCCATCTCGAACCCGACCTCGAACCGCAACGCCCGGCGGGCGGCCTCGGCCTCGCTGCGGTGCCACAGCTCGAGCATGCCCATGCCGTCGCGCCAGTACTGGTAGGCGATGGCCCTCGACGGGAACCAGGCGGGGTTGAAGCGCTGGCGGTAGGCGGCCTTCAGGTCGTCCGGCTCGTTGGCGATGTCGCCCTTGGCGGCCAGCTCGAAGATGGTGTGCATGAGCCGGCCGAAGGCCATCTGGTAGGAGGAGCGGTCGTCGAGTCCGGCCACGCTGCCGAAGAAGTACTTCAGGTGGCAGGCCTCATAGGTCCCGATCCGTGAGTAGGAGGTGCGCAGGCGCCCCTCGGCGGCGATCGGCTCGGGGTCGACGGTGTAGTCGCGCCGCCACCACCAGGTCGCCGGGTCGACACCCGGGATGGCCGCCAGGGTGGTCGCGGCGGCAAGTCGTTCGGCGGCCGGCCGGTCCCGGTCGCCCGCGACCCGGCGCAGGGCGCCGGCGGCCTCCAGGGAGCCGAGCGGGGCGCCGCCTTGGGCTGGCGGGTCGGCGGGGAGCTCCAGGCCGAGCTCGCGGAGGAAGCGGGACGGCTCGCCGCGGCCCTCGACGCGGGAGGCGGTGAAGACGACCCGGTCCCGGGCGCGACTGGCCGCGAGGGTGAAGCGTCGCCGCTCGGCGTCGAGGAGGGCGTCGGCGCGGGCCACCGGGCCCGGGTCGCCGTCGAGCCGCCAGGCCTCGAACAGTCCCTGCGGTCGGGCGGTCGTGGGCAGCGCGCCCTCCAGGCATCCTGCGACGATCACCAGGTCGAACTCCTGGCCCTTGGCCGCGTTGACCGAGAGGACGGCGACCGCGTCGGTCCTGGTCATCGCCGGAGGCAGCCAGGGGTCGCTGGCGAAGTCGGCCCGCTCGACCACGTCCAGGTAGGTACGCATGCTGGCGCCCGGCCGGCCGTCGACGAACAGGCTGAGGGCGCGGGAGAACGCGGTCAGGGCGTCGAGCTGGCGCTGGACGTCGGCGTCGGTCGGGTCGACCTCGGCACGCAGGATCAGCTCCGAGAAGGCGGGGGCGGCGCGCCACACCTCCCAGAAGCAGGCGTCCGCATCCAGCTCCGCGACCCAGCCCTCGGCCCGTTCGACCAGGTCGCACAGCGCCTCCACCCGGGCCACGAGCCC
>JASLIH010000196.1 GCA_030152105.1 Actinomycetes bacterium | reverse complement strand
CATGAGGCCTCCGGGCCGGTGGCCGCGGGGTGGCCCCCTCGCGCAGGTTCGCACGCCCAGGCGGAATCGGCGCACCTACGCGACCAAGGGTTCTTGTGAGCAGCCTCGCAGGCAGGCTGCCGGGTCGGATCAGTGAAGTCGCCAGTCCCCACGCTCCGCGTGGAGCCGGATGAGCTCGGCGCGAGAGGAGATGGCCAGCTTCACGAACACATTGCGCAGGTGGTAGTCGATCGTCCGCGGGCTCAGGAAGAGCTGGGCCGCGACCTCGCGGTTGGTCGCCCCCTGGCCGACGAAGTGGACGATCTGGAGCTCCTGGGGGGTGAGCTCGTCGAGGGTGCTGGGGTCGCGCTGGCGTGCCGTCTCGCCGCTGACGCGCAGCTCCGTTCGCGCCCGCTCCGCCCAGGGGGAGGCGCCCAGCTGTTCGAAGGTCGTCAGGGCGGCACGCAGGTGCTCGCGGGCGTCGACCCGCCGGCGGGCGCGGCGGAGAGCCTCGCCGTAGAGCAGCTGGGTGCGGGCCCGGTCGAACGGACGGCTGCTCGGGCCGTGCAGCCGCAACGCCTCGGTGAAGTGACGGTCGGCGGCCGCGCCGGCCGACAGCAGCCCACGGCAGCGGGGCACGAGCGCGAGCGCCCAAGGCGGGGCGGTGTGGGTCGCCCACTGCTCGAAGCCGGCCAGCGCGGTCTGGCCACGCTCGGTCTGGTCGGCGCGGACGGCGGCCTCCACGAGGTCGGGCACGGACAGCAGCGCGATGACCGGATGGCCGGTCTGCGACCCGGCGGCCAGCGTCTCGAGCCGGGTGAGGGCCTCGGCCGGCCGGCTCGAGACGAGGTCCAGCAGGGCGAGCGCCCAGGTCGCGCTGGCCGCCTGGAGCCGCAGGCCACGAGGAACCGCGTGCTCCAGGGCCTCGGCGGCGTACGACCGGCAGGCGTCCTCGCGGCCCTGCATGGCCGCGAGCAGCGCGAGGGTGCTGAGGTTCCGGCAGACGCTACTCTCCTGCCCGGTCTCCCTGGCCAGGCGCAGCCCCTCCCACGCGCTTGCCGTGGCCGCGGTGTAACGGCCGGCGGCCACCTCCGCGACGGCGAGGGATTCCAGGAGATACGGGAGCAGGACGAGCTCGCCGGTGGCGCGGGCACGTGCGACCGCCCGAGCGTAGAAGTCGTGGGTGGCCGTGTCGTCGCCGAGGTAGCGAGCGGCTGCGCCGGCAAAGCCGAGCCGGCTGGGATCGTCGAAGGTCTGGGCCAGCACGATGGCCTCGCGCAGCAACGGCGCGCCCCGGGCGGTATCGCCCTCCAGGATGCTGCCGATCCCCACGAGCAGGCCGAGAGTGAACTGGTCGACGCGCTGCTCGTCGTCGGTGAGGGCGGCCGCGCGGCGCGCCGCCTCGATCGTCAGGGCGACATCCCCCGCATAGGATGCCGCCTCGCTCGCCGGCAGGAGCATCGCCAGCGCCTTGACGGGGTCGGCCGTCGCGACCTCGGCCGAGCCGGCGGCCAGGATCGTGAACGCATCGGCGGGCACGCCACGGCGCAGTTCGATCACACCGCGGAGGTGCGCGACATCCGCCCGCAGGCGTGGCTCCGAATCACCGGCGGCCGCACGGTCCAGCAGCCCGAGCGCCCGGTCCGGCTGCCCGGCGAGCCAGGCGGCGTCGGCGGCATCCACCAGCCGGCGGCTGCGCAGCTCCTCGGCGAGGGTCAGCTCGGCCGAGCGCTCCAGCGCCCTCGCGGCGGCGGCGTACCCGCTGCGGCGCCGGGCCCGCTCGGCTGAGCGTTCCAGCTCGTCGGCGACCTCGGGGTCGGGCTCCACGGCCGCGGCCGCCCGGTGCCAGGCGCGACGGTCGGCATGCTCCTCGCCCACCAGCGTCGCCGCCAGCGCCTGGTGGACGGCCTGGCGCTGGCTGAACGTCGCCCTCCGGTACACCGCAGACCGCACCAGCGGATGGTGGAACCGGATGCGGCCCTCGGCGAAACGCGCCAGCCCGGCCGTCTCGGCCATCCCGAACGCCTCCACGCCGAACCCGAGCGCCCGCCCGGCACCGACGATGACCGCCGGATCGCCGGCCTCCTCGGCCGCCGCCGCAAGCAGCATCGTCTGGGCCGACTCCGGGAGGCGACGGACCCGTTCGAGGAACACCCGCTCGACCCCGGTGCTGACCGGCAACGGGTCGGGGAGCGGCGCCCGCCCGGCGAGCTGGTCGGCACTGAGCGACACCGGCAGCTCGAGCAGCGCCAGTGGATTGCCCTGGGTGGCCTCGATCAGGCGCCCACGAACGTCCGGCGCGAGCCCGGCTGGGAACTGCTCGGTCAGCAGAGCGCCGGCGGCGTCGGCATCCAGCCCGGTGAGGTGAAGCTCTCCGAAGCTGGGGGCCGTGAACGCATGGAGGTCGTCGTCGCGGGCGGCGACCAGCAGCACGATCCCTTCGGCCTCGAGCCGTCGGGCAGCGAAGGACAGCGCGTCGGTCGACGGCTGGTCCAGCCACTGCGCATCGTCCACCAGGCAGACAAGTGGCCGCTCCTCGGCCACCTCCGCG
>JASLIH010000329.1 GCA_030152105.1 Actinomycetes bacterium | reverse complement strand
GTGGTGCTCCAGGGCCAGCTCCCCCGGCTGGTCGACCAGCACATCCACCACGGCCCGCTCCGATGGGGCCAACAGCACCTGGTCGACGAACTCCTGGTGCTCGACCCGGCCGCTGTCCCCGCCGACCAGCTTCATCCGGGCACCGGGCAGCATCAGGTTGAACACCCGGGTGTTGGCGGTGTTGGTCAGCCACAGCCGCACCACCTCCCCCGCCCCCGCCTCCAGGCGCAGGTCCGGGTCGCCGCTGGTCAAAAAGACGTTGCCGAAGCGGCCCATGGCCGCATAGCTGGTCTCGGTGGGGCTGAACGGGGCGATCCGTCCGTCCTCGAGCAGGAGGTCGTCCACGGTCAGGACCAGCTCCCGGTCGACCGGCGGCCAGTACTCGGGGTCGGTGGGAGCGACCAGGATGTTGCCGTACAGGCCCAGCTCCTGGGTGTAGTCCTCGCGGATGTGAGGGTGGTACCAGTACAGGCCGGGGTCGGGGAACTGGATGCGGTAGGTGAACTCCCCACCGACCGGGATCGGCGCCTGGGTCTCGTGCGGCACCCCGTCATACTTGTTCTCCAGCCGGAGCCCATGCCAGTGCACGGTCGTGTCCAGGTCCCCCTGGTTGGTGACCTCCACCACGATCTCCGAGCCTTGCTGGACCTTGAGGGTCGGGCCCGGGATGGAGCCGTTGTAGCCCAGCATCCGCACCGTCGTGCCCCCGAGGCGCTTGGCCACCGGCCCGACCCGCAGCGGCAGGGTGTCGCCGTGGCCCAGCTCCAGCACCTCCGGCCGACCCGCCTCCGGCAGCCCCGACGGATCGGTCGGGAAGGACTCGACTGGCGTCGGTAGGTCGGGTCGACCGTGCTGCATGATCCCTGCCCTTCTGGTCGAACCTGCACCCAAGGCGTCATCCCTGGGGTTCAGACCAGGACCCGATCGCCCCCGATGCGTCCGATTCTCATCCGCTCCAACGCTTCCTTGGGGTGAGGGCACCGTGTCACCGAGCTATCGGCGACGCAAGAAAGGCAAGCGGTGTTCTCCAACGTCGTTCTGCGGTGAGGACCGGGAGCCTGCCGGGAGCGAGGCGCCAACGGAGCGGTCTGCGCTGGCGCCTACAGGGGCAGGGTCGGGGTGAGGTCAGCCGCCTGGGGCTGCTGGTGGCAGGCCTCGGCGGCTGCATCGGCCGCGTCGCCGTCGCCGTTGCCTGGGCGATGGCCGCGCTCGGCCATCAGGGCGAGGAAGGCGTCCAGGCAGCGTGGGTCGAAATGGGTGCCGCGGCCGGCTTCCAGGTGCCCCAGGGCGCGGTCGGGTGGCCAGGCAGCCCGGTAGGCACGGTCGGAGGTGAGCGCGTCCCATTCAGGACATGGTCGGGGGTGCCGACCTTGCCGACGTCGTGCAGGTAGGCGCCCTCGGCCAGGGTCCGCAGGGCGGCGGGCCGTAGACCCAGCCGCAGGCCAACCTGCACCGACAGCTCGGCCACCCGGGCGGAGTGCCCGTGGGTGTAGGCGTCGCGGGCCTCGACCGCGCCGATCAGGGCCCGCAGGGTCTCCGAATAGCCGCGGCTGATGTGGGCCATCGGGTCGCTGGCGAACACTCCGTCGAGCACGTCGTGCAGGGTGCGGCTGCGCCGGTAGCCGGTCAAGACCGCGGAGATGGCTGCGGCAAAGCCGGCCAGCAGGAAGGCGTGATAGTCCCACCAGGCCAGATGCCACAGCCGGCCCAGCTGGAGCGAGAGCAACGCCCCGGCACTCAGCAAGCAGGCCACCACCAGCGCCAGCTGCATGCTGTCCAATCCCAGCCGCCAACGCTGCCAGTGCACCGCCCCAAGGGCGACCAGCGCAACTGCCGCGCCGATCACCAGGGCCAGGCGGATGTCAGCCTCCCCGGGCACGGGCCGGGCACCAACACCGGCCGTCGGCCACAGCGACACCGCGAGCAGCGCGAACCCCAGCGCCACGCCGCCCCCGGCCAGGGTGGCGCGCGGCCAGCGGCCAGCCCAGGCCGCCAGCGGCCGCTGGGGCCAGGCCGCCGCGCACAGGCAGACCGTGAACGTCGTGATCGCCAGGACCGGCAGGCGCCCGACCCACAGGTTTGGCGGTCGCCCGCCGATGCCCGGGGTCATCAGGCCATGACCGAGCATGAGGAAGCCGACTCCAAGACAGCCGAGGGCAAGCAGGACCAGGCTCCCATCGCGGCTACGGCCGGCCGCCGCAGCGGCGGCCACGGCCACCGCCAGCGCGCAGGCCGAGATGGCGCTCACCATCACCAGATGGACCATCGCCGAGCGCAGGAAGAGATCCAGGGCCGGCACCGCGCGCAGCAGCAACAGCGTGCCCGGCGGCGCCAGCAACGCCCCCAGCACCACGGCCAACCCCCGCCGGGCCGGCCGCGCAGAGAGCCGGACGCCACCCTCGTTCATATCCGTGCAGATCGGCAGGTCCCCAGGACACCTTGACCCGGCCTACCGCCCCCGTCGGCCCGGGCGACATCTGCCATAGGCTAGGGGACTTGAGACGAGGGAAGGTCCCGGCGTTCCGGGAGGAGGCGCGAAACTGGCCGAGCGCATGATCCGAGCGAACGGCGTCGAGCTCTGCACGGAGGCCTTTGGCCACCCGGCCGACTCGCCGATCCTGCTCGTCATGGGCATCGGCGGATCGATGCTGTGGTGGGAGGACGGGTTCTGTCGGATGCTGGCCGACGGCCGGCGGTTCGTGATCCGCTACGACCATCGCGACACCGGCAGATCGGTCACCTACGAGCCCGGTCATCCCGAATACAGCGGTGCCGACCTGGTCGCCGACGCCGCGGGCGTGCTCGACGCCTACGGCATCCCGGCCGCGCACGTGGTCGGCGTCTCGGCGGGCGGGGCGTTCGCGCAGCTGCTCGCGCTCGACTTCGCCGATCGGGTCCGCTCGCTGGTTCTCATCAGCACCTCTCGTGTG
>JASLIH010000308.1 GCA_030152105.1 Actinomycetes bacterium | reverse complement strand
AGTTGACCATCGTGGCCCGGAGCCTGGTCGAGCCGCCCGAGATCGCCAAGATCCTCTCGCTGGACCAGCTGGCGGCGCTGCAGGCCCACACGGCCACGGTGTATGTGGACCGGCTGGTCGCCGAGTACGCCGTCGCCCTGTGCGACGCCACCCGCCACCCGGCCACCTACCAGCTCCCCGACCTCGCCGGTTACATCGCCTATGGGGCCAGCCCCCGCGGCTCGATCAACCTGGTCGCCGCCGCCCGCGCCCTGGCCGTGCTCCGGGGCCGCAGCTACGCCCTGCCCCAAGACGTCCAAGAACTCGCCCGCGACGTCCTGCGCCACCGGCTGGTGTTGACCTACCAGGCCCTGGCCGAACAAGTCACCCCCGACACCCTCCTCACCGCCGTCCTCAACGCCATTCCCCCACCCCGCATCGACCTCGCCCGAGAACAACCAGCATGAGCTTCCGCTGGCCCGAGCTGCTCTGGGCGGTGCTGTTGGTACCGCTCGTGCTGCTGGTGTGGGTGCGCGGCGAACGCCGCCGTACCCAGCGGGCGGGGGTCTTCGGCAACCCGGCGCTGCTGCCCAACATGGTCACCGCCCGGCCCGGCTGGCGACGGGTCCTCCCGGTGATCCTGTACCTGCTGGCCGCCACCGTGCTCCTGCTGGCCCTGGCCCGGCCCGAGGCGACCGCCCAGGTACCGCGCGACCAGGCCACCATCATGCTGGTGATGGACTACTCGGAGTCGATGCTCAACACCGACGTGTCACCGACGCGGATCGAGGCGGCCCAGCAGGCGGCCGACGCCTTCCTTGAGGAGATCCCGGAACGGTTCCAGGTGGGCCTGGTCACCTTCGCCGGGGCCCCCAGCGTGGAGGCGCTCCCGACCACCGACAAGGACGTGATCCGCAACGCCCTGCGCAACGCCCCCCTGCGCCGGGGCACCGCCGTCGGGGACGCGCTGGTTCGCGCCCTCCAGGCCAGCCGACCGCCCAACCTGGTGAACAACGAGCGTCCCCCGACCGCCGTCCTGCTCCTCACCGACGGTGAGAGCCGCAGCGGCCGGCCCCCGGTGACGGCCGCCGAGCAGGCCCGCGAGGAGGGGGTCCCGGTCTTCACCGTCGCCATCGCCTCCCAGCCTCCCCAGGAGCTCCAGCAGATCGCCGAGATCAGCGGCGGCCAGGCCTTCTCCGCCCCCACCAGCGCCGAGCTCGAAGCCGTCTACCGCGACCTCGGCACCCGCCTCACCTACGTCGAGGAGAAGCGGGAGCTCACCTCCTACTTCATGGGCGGCGCCGCGCTCTTCCTCCTCCTCGGCGCCGCCGCCTCCATCACCTGGTTCCTGCGCCTGCCCTAGAACAGCGGGCTAGGTGGTCAGCTCGATCCGGCCCTCGATCTGGCTGGTGAAGGGGGTGGGGAGGCCCTCGATGTACTCGACCAGGGCGTCGAGGTCGACCGGGCCGACCGCGCGGTTGGTGCCGTCGCGGAGGACGGTGAAGCCGTCGCCCCCGCCGGCCAGGAACGAGTTCACCGTGGCCGAGTAGGTGACGCTGGCGTCGTTGGGAACCGGCGTCGAGTCGTCGCCCGGCGGGCCGACGAAGACGGCGTCGATCACCCCGGTGGTCGGTGACGTCAAGTGGTAGCGGTAGTGGAGGCCCGAGATCTCCAGGATCCGGTTCGACGGTGTCTGGAACTGCTGGCCGAGCAGGGTCCAGACCTGCGCCCCGGTGAGGTTCATGCTGACCAGGTCGTTGGCGAACGGCTGGACGGCGAACAGCTCGCCCCAGGTGACCTCGCCGGCCTGGATCCGGCCCCGGATGCCGCCCGGGTTCATGAACGCGAACTGGGTGCCCATCTCCGCCCGCTGGGCATCGGCGATCAGGTTGCCGAGCGGCGACTCGCCGGCCGCGTTGGCCCCGCCGTCGCGACCGGCCAGCAGGTCGGTCGCGGCCACATTGACGATCCGGCTGACCAGCGGCGCGACCTGCTCGACGGCGTCGTCGACGATCGCCTGGACACCTGGGTCACCGGCTACGGCGTGGGCCGGGTCGGCGATGTCGGGCGGGTTGTAGGTCCAGACCCCCTGGAGGGTTGCCGAGGTGGCCACGACGTCCTTGGTCCGGTAGTCGAGGGTGATGCGGACATCCTCGAACGCCCGCCCGAACGAGGACGCCTGCACGACCAGCCGCCCGTCGACCCGCGAGTTCAGCGCGGTGTGGGAGTGGCCGGCCATGACCAGGTCGACCTCGGGGTCGAGGGCCCGGGTGATGTCGCTGATCCGGGGCGAGATGGTGCCGAAGGGGAACCGGTCCTGGGTGCCGCCCTCGTGGATCAGCAGCACCATGGCCTCCACGCCCCGACGCTTGAGCTCGGGCACGTAGCTGTTGACGGCCTCGGCCTCGTCGAGGAACTCCAGGCCCTCGACCGCCCCCTGCTCGACGATGGTCGGGGTGGTGACGGTGGTGGCGCCGATGAAGGCCACCGGGACGCCCTTGATCCGCTTGATCAGGTAGGGCTCGAAGATCGGCTCCTTGGTGTCGGCGTCGACGATGTTGGCCGAGACCAGCGGGAAGTCCTGGCCCTCGAAGGTGCTGCCCGGCGGGAACTGGGACGGGCCGCCGTTGAGCAGCCGCAACAGCTCGTCCAGGCCCTCGTCGAACTCGTGGTTGCCGGGGGTGCCGACGTCGAAGCCGATCTCGTTGAGCACGCGGATGGTCGGCTCGTCCTGGAGCAGGCCGGACTCGGGCGGGCTGGCCCCGATCATGTCCCCGGAGTGGACCAGGAGGGTGGTGTCAGGGTTGGCCCGCTTGCGCTCCAGCAGGTAGCGGGCGAGCACGGCCGCGCCGCCGGCCGCCCCCCGGAACCCGCTGTAGGGGTCGGTGTAGATCTGCGCGGCCCCGGTCAGGTTGCCGTGGAAGTCGTTGATCCCTAGCAGGTGGGCGTCGAAGTAGCGGCTCCCCCCCTCGAGCAGCTCGAACAGGATCCGGCCCTGGGCGGTCTGGGGGCCGGGGATGCCCATGAGGAAGGCCAGGGTCGGCGCCACGTCGACCGCTCTGATGCCGCCGACCGGCCCTTGGTTGCGGATCCCAGGCCCGGCGGCCACGAAGGTGCCGTGCATGTTGAGGTTGTGGGCGATGTCGATCGACTCCGGCCGGTAGCCGTGCTGGCCGAAGAACTCCGAGGGCGCGATGGTCACGCCCGGGGTGGCCGCGTCGAACTGGTACGGCGGCCGGGCGATCACGACCACGTCCCCCGAACGGGTCGGGTGCTGGGAGTCGCTGCCGTCGACGTCGGTCAGCTCCTCCTTCTTGAGCACGTCGAGGACCACCTGGCGGCCGGGTGCTCTCGGGTCCTCCAGCCCCTCGAAGGCGGCGATGATCTGGTCGCGGACCTTGTCGTAGTCGGCCAGCGGGACCAGGCCGGGCTGGTCGCGGCCGGCCAGGTTGAGGTAGATCTGGGCCGTCCCGCCCGCGTAGCAGGCCTTGGCCTTGGTGGTGGTCGCGGCGGCGGCGGCGAGCCGGCAGTTGCCCGGCTGCTCGCTGGGCTGGAGCCCGATGTCGGTCAGGACCTTGCCGGCGTTGACCGCCTCCCAGGCGGCCCCGAACCCGTGGTCGGAGCTGGCCATCACGACCGCGTCGTCGGGCATGAACCGCCTGGTCAGTCCCAGCTTGGAATCGGCCTCGGAGTAGGCGCTGCGGATGTAGCGGGTGCGGACCCCGACCCGGCCGTCGCGCGGCCCCTCGCCGTCCACGTTGTCGAAGAACGGGTTGGGCCGGCCGTCCAGGTCGGTGGGGGTGATCAGGCCGAGGAACTGGTGGCTGAACTCGTCGGTGACCGGGTAGCCGACCATCGCCAGGTCGGTCTCGGGCTGCAGCTCGCCGAGCACGTACCGGACCACCGCGTCGCCATAGCGCCGCTCCAGGTCACGACCCTGCTCGACATAGGTCTCCTCGTCGATGATGTGGGCCTCGAGCGGGGCGAAGTCGGCCGCGATCCAGGACGGCAGGTTGTCGGCGATGTGCTTCTCCAGCCGGTCCTCGCCCGTCCCTCCGGCCGGCAGGGCCGCGCAGGCGGCGGTCGCGCAGGTCGCGTTGGCCCTGGCCACCGAGGTGAAGTAGAGCTTGAAGCCCGACAGGTCGGCAGTCAGGTCGACCAGCTTCACGTAGAAGCCCGCGCTCTGGCCGGCCCTGGTGCCGATCAGCCCGTCGGCGCCCCGTAGCTTGACCTCCTCGAACCGGCCCTCGCGCAGGGTGGCCGCGGCCTGGCTGGCGTCCTTGCCGGCAGCCGCTGGGACCAGCAGCAGGCGGTCGTATGCCCGCCGGTTGTCGGCCCGGGAGTCGAACACGTAGACGTCGTAGACCCGGTTGGGGTTCTGCGCGGCGAAGGTGGTGGCGACGGTCAGGGTCGTCTGCTGCGGTGGGGTCGCCGCGTCGCCCGCGGGGGCGTTGCTCCAGCCGCTGGCCGGCTCGAAGTCGGCCAGCTGGTAGGAGAGCCCGAAGCGGGCGGCGCCGGCCTGCTCGTCGGGGTTGGCCGGAGCGGCGAGCACGCCGCGGGTCGAGAAGAAGGTGGTGAAGTCGACGGTCGGCCCGGCGATGCTGGCCTGCCGGCCGGCGACCCAGTCCAGCTGGGCGACCTGCCGCCCGGCCCGCTCGGCGGCCGAGGCGATCGAGTCGGCCTGGAGGACCCCGGTGGACGAGAAGCTGGTCGCCCGGGAGAAGTCCGTCCCTGTCTGGTGGAAGGTGTTGTTGGTGGAGCCGTGCTTGCCCGGCCATGCGCCGGTGGCCAGCGTGTACCAGCCGACCCCGGTGTTGGGCGGGAACCCCTGGGTGAGCCCGTTGCGGCCCTGCACCCCACGCCGCTTGAGCTCACGTAGGTTGGGCATGGCCCCGCTGGCCGCGAAGCGGTCGACCAGGTCTGGGCGCATGCCGTCGGCCGCGAACAGGATGGCCGACTGCTCGGCGGGCGCCGCCGCGGCCGGCAACGGGGTCGCCGGAGCCGGAGCCGCCGTCGCGAGCAGCGCGGCCAGGACGGCGACGACCAGAACAAGGGAGGGGAGACGACGGGAGCGGCGGCGAGCGACCATGGGCACCTTCCTGGAACCGGCACTGGAACAGGCGGTGAAGCTGAACCCGGAGACCCCGGTAACGCTTCCGTACCGCGCAAACCGTGTCAAGATCCCCCGAAGGGGGTGGGTCGCCCTACTCGGGCCCGCCGCTCCTGTCCCTGGCGCTAGAGTGCGTTGACGGCAACCCGACCTCCAGGGCCACCAGCGACTTGACCTCGACCGGCGCGACTGGGCCGTCGCCGCCTGGCGACCCCGGTGCCGACGCCTCCTCAGCCCGGCGCGTGCGCCTGCACGGCTGGCGGCACCCGGCCATCCTGGCCGTGGGCGCGGCCACCGTCGCCGCCGGGTTCGCCCAGTTCGGCGCCACCACCGCCCTCGGGGACGTTGCCCACGCCTTCGGCGAGACCGGCGGCGGCACCTCGACGGTCGCCAAGGTGGGGCTGTCGGGCACCACCCTGGGGATCGGCCTGGCCGTCGTCCGTCTGGCCTCGCTGGCCAGCCTGCCGCTGGCCGCCCTGGCCGACCGCCACGGCCGGCGCCGGATGCTGCTCGGCTGCGTGAGCGGCGGCCTGGGCGTCACCGCCCTGGCCGCCCTGAGCCCCGGGTACTGGTGGTTCGTGGCCCTGTTCGCGGTCGGCCGGCCGATGCTGACGGCCACCAACGCCATCGCCGTGGTCGTGGCCGCCGAGGAGACCGAGACCCGCGACCGGGCCAAGGCAATCGCCCTGATGACCGCCGGCTACGGCATCGGCGCCGGCCTGACCGCCCTGATCCGGGGAGTGGGGGGCGAGGGGCTCGGGTTCCGCGGCCTGTTCGCCCTCGCCCTCGTGCCCCTGGCCGCCGTCCCGCTGCTCGCCCGCCGCCTCGAGGAGCCCGACCGCTACCAGCGCCTCCGCGCCGCCAAGGACCCACAGCTGGCCACCACCCGGCCCGCCGTCCTCGGCAGAGTTCGGGCCGACCTGCGCCCCCGCCTCCTCCTGCTGGCCGTGCTCGCCTTCGCGATCGCGTTCGTGACCGGGCCGACGAACACCTTCCTGTTCGTCTACGCCGAGAACGCGCTCGGGATGTCGCGCTCCTCCACCGCCGCCATGGTCCTGGCCGCCGCCCCCGTCGGCCTGGCCGGGCTGCTGATCGGCCGATGGGCGGCGGACCGGCTCGGCCGCCGGGCCACCGCCGCCAGCGCCCAGGCCCTGGTCGCCCTGGCCGGGATCCTCACCTACAGCGGTTCGCGAGCCGCCGTGGCCGCCGGCTACCTGGCGGCGGTGCTGGTCGCCTCCGCCTACGCGCCCGCGATCGGCGCTCTCGGCTCCGAGCTGTTCCCCACCAGGGTGCGGGCCACCGTCGCCGGCTGGCTCGTGGCCGCCGGAGTCCTCGGCGCGGTCGCCGGTCTGATCGCGTTCGGCCTACTCACCGACGCCCTGGACAGCTTCGCGACCGCCGCCGTCCTGGTCTGCGCCCCGGTGGTCCTGACCTGCGTCCTGTTCGCCCGCCTACCCGAGACCCGAGGCCTGGAACTGGAGCAGTCAGCCCCTGACTGAGGTTCGCTCCGGCGAGCCTAGGCTCCGCCTTGGGTGGCATGGGTCCCGCTCGAGGCACGCGGGATCTCCGGGAGGGTCGCTCCGGCGGCCGGGTGTCGCCTGGATTCCGCCAGCGCGGCCGCCTGGGCTCACCTGGGGTTCCGCCCGGGACCGCGCGGTCCCGTATCCTCCTCCTGTCCTGCGGCTTTGCCCGGTTAGGCGGGACGGCTCGGCGGGCAGTGAGGGTGGGCGCGGCCCCTCGGCATCGATTGGCGAGTGCAAGGAGGAAGACCATGGCGGCCTTCGACCTGGCGACCCTCGACCGCTGGCGAGCGCTCGCCATCGTCGACCGGGACGGCACGACGGTCGGGACGATCAAGGAGTTCTACCTGGACCGCGAGACCGGCTACCCCACCTGGGCCCTGGTCAACACCGGCCTCTTCGGCACCACCCAGACCTTCGTCCCCTTGGTCCACGCGACCGAGATCAGCGACGGCCTCCAGGTTCCCTATGAGAAGCACCACATCAAGGACGCCCCCAAGGTCGACCTCCGCGACGAGCTCAGCCCCGACGAGGAGGCCGAGCTGTTCGCCCACTACGGGGTCGAGTACCAACCGTCCCCAGATGCCGGGTCCGATGCCGACCTGGCAGCCGGTACGACCCCCAACCCCGGGACCCCTGAGTCCGCCGACCCCGACCCGGGCTCCGCTCCACCAGCCGAAGGCCCGGGACCAGTTCGAGTAGATGCTGGGCCCGAGAGCACGCCAACGGGAGTTGACGGGCAGGCGCTCAGGGCGGTCCCGCCGGAACCAGGGTCGGTGGACATTGCCGAGTCCGTCGACGCCATCCCAGCGCCCGCTCCCGCCGGAACGGCCGAAGCAGTTGCGGCCCAGCCAGGACAAGAGGACGCCGAGTCCGGGCACGACACCACTGGTTTCGGAGCGGCGACCGACGCGGTCCCAGCAGAGCCGGACACCACCAGCAGCGAAGCGACGGACGACGACGCCCCAGCAGAGCCCGGCACCATCCCATCCGAAGCCACGAACGCCGCCCAGGCCGAGCCGGGCACCATCCGATCCGAAGCAACGAACGACGGCGCCCCAGCAGAGCCGGCGACTACAACGTTCGAAGCGGCGAACAATGCGGTCCCGGCGGAACCAGGTACCACCGAAGGGGTCGGGACAACGCCACCCGACCCCGACCTCGACCCCGAGCGGTTCCGACCCGAGCCCGACGACCCCGACCTGGCCCGGACCGCGCCGGTGGAGCCGGGGCTGCCCGGGTCGACCGCGTCCTCGCCGTACGGGACCACCCCGGCCACCGTCGACAAGGACGTCGCCGACCCGTCCGGCTCCAGCACCGAGCAGCCTCTCAGGCTCACCGGCGAGGCCGGCTGGGCTCCCGGCGATGCCGGCAGCTTTGGGGAGCACGAGCCGTTCGACCGGCCAACCGCCGCCAGCGACCGCTGGCGCGAGGCCAAGCTGGCCGCCGAACGCGACCGGGTCGCCCGCGCGGCGGCAGCCCAGCCCGAGGAGCGCTCCCCGCTCGAACGGGCCCGGCGCCGCCTGGAACGACTGGTCGGTGGCGGTCAAGACCACCCCGACGAGGCCTCCCCCGCCGACCGGGAAGCCGCCGAGCGCGCCCGCCGTGCCCGTCTAGGTCTCGACGAGGACGACCAGCGCAGTCCCTAGCCCCGACAGGCCCGGCGGCAGGAACCCCGGGGTCATGGCCGAGAACGATTCGCTTGTGGTCGCCTCCGGCATCGCGTCAGCAGCCTAGAACTGGACCCGGACCGAGCCCCGCTCCTCCCCGCCCGCCTGGAAGTACTCGCGGGTCCGAAACCCGAGGATGGCCGCGAAGACACTCTGCGGCACCGCGGTGACGGCATTGTTGTAGGTCAGCACGGCGTCGTTGTAGTTCTGGCGCGCATAGGCGGCGCGGTCCGCGGTGGCCGACAGCTCCTGCTGCAGCTCCAGGAAGCTCTGGCTGGCCCGCAGGTCCGGGTAGGACTCCGCCACCACGAACAGGCTTTTCAGCGCACCAGTGAGCATGATTTCGGCCGAAGCCTGGTCCGCCGGATCGCGGGCATTGAGCGCCCTCGCCCGCGCCTCGGTCACGGCCTCAAGGGTCCCCTGCTCATGGCTGGCATAGCGCTTGACCGTCTCGACCAAATTGGGAATCAGGTCGTACCGCCGCCTGCGCTGCACATCCATCTGGCTCCAGGCACTGTCGACCTGATTCCGCCGCCGGACGAGCCCGTTGTAGATGAGCACCGAGACGACCAACACCGCCACGACGACCGCGAGCACGAGGAGGGCGGCGGCCACGGGGAGTCCTTTCACCGACCACAAGGGACCACAGTTCAAACCCGGCCAAGCCCCTATCCCCCGAACAAGGACACCTCAACCAGGACCGGTTCACCGCAGGCTATCCCAAAGCAAGCCAGCCAACGAGCC
>JASLIH010000297.1 GCA_030152105.1 Actinomycetes bacterium | reverse complement strand
GACCACCCGGCCGCCGATGCTGATGGTGCCGCCGTGGAGGGGGTCAAGGCCGGCGATCAGTCGCAGGACGGTGCTCTTGCCGCAGCCGCTGGGACCGACGATCACCATCAGCTCGGCGTTGCGGACGTGCAGGCTCAGGTGCGAGACGGCCTCGGAGCCGTCTGAGAACACCCGGGAGACATCATCGAGCAGGACGTCGGCCATGCCGTGCAACCACCACCAGACCCTGTGCGTGATCCATGGTAGCCCACCGCCACGACCAGGACGATCGGCGGATACGCGCTACCAGCCGAGCGGGCCGGCCGGTCCCTGGACGGCGGCGACCGGGGCGCCGGTCCCGGTCTCGGAGGCCAGCAGCTCCTCCCAGGTCTCGCGGCGGCGCGCGACCCGGGCCACGCCGCCGGCGACCACGATCTCGGCCGGGCGCGGCTGGCCGTTGTAGTTGCTGGCCATGGTCATGCCGTAGGCGCCGGTGTCCAGGAAGGCGACCAGCTCGCCCGGGGCGAGGTCGGGCAGGTCGGCCTCGGCGGCGAGCACGTCGGTGGACTCGCAGATGGGCCCGACGACCTCGGTCGGGCCGGCCAGGGGGGCCGCCCGCAGCGGCCGAACCCGGTGCACCGCCTGGTACAGGGCCGGCCGCAGCAGGTGGTGCATGCCGGTGTCGACCACCAGCATGCGGCCGGCGCTGCGGTGCTTGCGGTACAGGACCCTGGCCACCAGAGCGCCGGCCCTGGCCACCAGGGCCCGGCCCGGCTCGACGGCCAGCCGCACGTTGTGGCCGGCGACCACCGGCTTCAGCGCGGCCGCGAACAGCTCCGGCCCGACGGCCGACCCGCCGCCGTAGTCGACCGGCAGCCCGCCGCCGACGTCCAGCCAGTCCAGCTCGAGGCCGGCCGCCCGGCCCGCCTCCAGCACCTCGAGGCCGACCCGGGCCCCGGCGGCCATGCCGTCGGGGTCGGGCAGCTGGGAGCCGACGTGGACGTGGACCCCGACCGGGACCAGCCCGGCCAGCTCGCCCCGGGCCGCCCTGGCCAGCAGCTCGTGGGCCACGGCCACCGGGACGCCGAACTTGGCCTCGTCGTGGCCGGTCTGGATGTTGACGTGGGTGTCGACCTCGACGTCGGGGTTGACCCGGACGGCGAAGCGGGCCGGGCGCTCCAGCCGGGCCGCCACCTCCCGCAGGGCATCCAGCTCGTCGGCCGACTCGACGTGGACGGTGACGCCCTGGCCGACGGCCAGGGCCAGCTCCTCGGTGGTCTTGCCGACGCTGGCGAACACGGTGGCCTCGGGGTCGCCGCCGGCCCGCAGGACCCGGACCAGCTCGCCCCCGCTGACCACGTCGAAGCCGGACCCGAGCCCGGCCAGGGTGGCCAGCAGGGCAAGGTTGCTGTTGGCCTTGACCGCGTACAGGACCCGGGCCCCGAGGGGCTCGAAGGCGGCCGCCACCCGCCGGTAGGCGGCGGCGACGGCGTCCAGGTCGTAGACGTAGGCGGGCGTGCCGGTGTCGGCCACCACCTCGTCGAGGGGCAGCCCGCTCACGCACAGGCGGCCGTCGAGGTAGTGGAAGGGGTCGGGCGGCCAGGGAGGGCGGCGGGAGGAGGCGCCGTCGCCCGCCGGGGCGGCGCCGTTGGGCCCGGGGCGGCGGGGGGCGGCTGGTGGCTTGGTCATGGCAGGAGGCCTCGATCGCGGTGCTGGAGGGCGGACGGGGAACGACACGCCGATCGGGCGGCCGCCGGGCAGGCTGCCGCCGCGCTGACGCATCTGTCCGAGTCGAGCCTTGCATATCCATGCGGCGCCCGCAACAGCTGATGCTGCTGCAGAAATGCGAGGTTCTGCCAGGTGTTGCATATTCTCAGCACCTTCTGCATAACTATCCTCATGACTTCCCTCCGCAGTGTCGGTGTCCTCGGCGCCTCGGGCTATGCCGGGGCCGAGCTGCTGCGCCTCCTGGCCCGCCATCCCGACCTCGACGTCGCCTGGGCGGCCGGGGACTCCTCGGCCGGCCAGCCGCTCGCCTCCCGCTATCCCGGGCTGCGGGCGGCCTACGGCGAGCTCACCTTCTGCTCGGTCGATGAGGGCCTCGAGAAGGGCGCCGACGTGCTGTTCTGCGCCCTGCCCCATGGCCGGGCGGCCGAGCTCGCCCCGCGTGCCCTGGCCGCGGCCGGGCTGGTCGTCGACCTCTCGGCCGACTTCCGGCTGCGCGACCCGGGTGCCTACCCGGCCTGGTACGGGGCGGAGCACCCGTTCCCCGACCAGCTCGGCGACTGGCCCTACGGCCTGCCCGAGCTCCACCGCCAGCAGCTGCGGGGCGCCACCCGGGTGGCCGTGCCCGGCTGCTACCCGACCGCCGCCCTGCTGGCCCTGGCCCCGCTGGTCGCGGCCGGGCTGGTCGCGGCCGACGGGATCGTGGTCGACGCCAAGTCGGGGCTGTCGGGGGCGGGCCGGTCGCTCACCGACGAGAACCTGTTCGTCCAGGCCAACGAGAACGTCGCCCCCTACAAGGTGGGGAGCCACCGTCACACCCCGGAGATCGAGCAGGAGCTGTCCCTGGCCGCCGGGGCGCCGGTGACGGTGACCTTCAGCCCCCACCTGGTCCCGGCCAGCCGGGGGCTGCTGGCCACCTGCTACGCCACCCTGGCCCCCTCGGCCGGGGACCAGGAGCTGGCCGCCTGCTACGCCGCCGCCTACGGCGCCGAGCCGTTCGTCGACCTGCTCGACCCGGCCACCGGCTGGCCGGCCACCCGGGCCGTTGCCACCACCAACCGGGTCCAGGTGGCGGCCGCGGCCGACCGCCGGACCGGCCGGGCGGTGGCCGCCGCGGCCATCGACAACCTGGTCAAGGGCGCCGCCGGCCAGGCTGTGCAGTGCGCCAACCTCGCCATCGGCCTGCCGGAGACGGCCGGCCTCGACCTCGTCCCCCCGGGCCCGTGACCAACGTGCGGGTCGACCGGCGGCTCGGGGTCACGGCGGCGGCCGGGTTCGGGGCGGCCGGGGTCAGCTGCGGGCTCAAGCCCTCGGACGCGCCCGACCTGGCCCTGGTGGTCGGCGACCCGGGGACGGTGGCCGCCGGGGTGTTCACCACCAACCTGGTGGTGGCGGCGCCGGTGGTGTGGTCGCGGGACCGCCTGGCCACCTCGGCCGACGCCCGGGTGGTGGTGCTGAACTCGGGCAACGCCAACGCCTGCACCGGCCCGGCCGGGACGGCGGCCGTGCTGGCCACGGTCGAGCGGGCCGCCGTCGAGCTTGGCTGCCGGCCCGAGCAGGTGCTGGTCTGCTCGACCGGCGTGATCGGCGTGCCGCTGGACGTCGCCCGGGTCACCGACGGCGTGGCCAAGGCGGCCGGCGCCCTCGACCGCTCGGGCGGCCCGGCCGCGGCCGAGGCCATCCTGACCACCGACACGGTCGTCAAGCAGGCCGGCACCCGGGTGGCCGGGGGAGCGACCGTCGGCGGGATGGCCAAGGGGGCGGCCATGCTCGCCCCGGCGCTGGCCGCCCCGGCGCATGCGACCATGCTGGCCGTGCTGACCACCGACGCGGCGGCCAACCCGGCCGCCCTGCGCGACGCGCTGGCCGACGGCACCGCGGCCAGCTTCAACCGGATCACGGTGGACGGGACCCAGTCGACCAACGACACCGTGCTGCTGCTGGCCTCGGGGGCGTCGGGCGCCCGGCCCGACCCGGGGGACCTGGCCGCGGCCGTGCGGGCCGTCTGCTCGGACCTGGCCGGCCAGATGCTGGCCGACGCCGAGGGCGGGACCAAGGTGGTCAGCGTCCAGGTGGGCGGGGCCGCCAGGGCCGAGGAGGCGCTGGTCGTGGCCCGCCGGATCGCCGACAGCCCGCTGGTCAAGGCGGCCGTCTACGGCGGCGACCCCAACTGGGGCCGGGTGCTCCAGGCCGCGGGCACGGCCGGGGTCGGGTTCGACCCTGGCCTGGTCCGGCTCGAGGTCGCCGGCGGACCGGGCCTGGCCGGGATCGACCCGCCGGCCGGGCCGGCCGAGCGGGTGCTGCTGGTCAGCCAGGGCCGGCCCACCGGGGCCGACGCCAGCGCGGCCATGGCCGCCAGGGAGATCGAGCTCCGCCTCCACCTGGGCGGGACCGGCCCCTGGGCCGAGGTCCGGACCAGCGACCTGACCCCCGAGTACGTCCGCCTCAACTCGGAGTACACCACGTGACCCTCCCCACCTCCCCGAGCTCGCTCGACGACCTCCAGGCCAAGGCGGCGGCGGTCCACGAGGCCCTGCCCTGGATCAAGCGGCTGTCCGGCTGCACGGTGGTGGTGAAGTACGGCGGGGCGGCCATGGGCACGGCCGGGTTCGACGCCTTCGTCGACGACGTCGTCCTGCTGCGCTATGTGGGCGTCGACGTGATCGTCGTCCACGGCGGCGGCCCCGAGGTCAGCCAGCTGATGACCCGGTTCGGCAAGGAGCCGGTGTTCGTCGACGGCCACCGGGTGACCGACGCCGAGACCATGGACCTGGCCCGCATGGTACTGGTCGGGCGGGTCAACAAGACCCTGGTGGGCCGGATCAACACCCACGGGCGGCTGGCCGTCGGGCTGTCGGGCGAGGACGGCCTGCTGCTCGTGGCCAGGCCCAGGGTCGACCCGGGGGGCCGCGACCTCGGCTACGTCGGCGACGTCGCCGCGGTCGACCCGACGGCCCTACGCGCCCTCACCGACAAGGGCCTGGTCCCGGTGGTGGCCACCGTGGCCGCCGGGCCCGAGGGCCTGCCCTACAACGTCAACGCCGACGCCGCCGCCGGCTCCCTGGCGGCCGCCCTCGGGGCCGAGAAGCTGGTCTACCTGACCGACGTCGAGGGCCTGTACGCCGACCTGGCCGACCCCGGCTCGCTGCTGGAGCAGCTGACCGTTGACGAGGTCGAGGCCATCCTTGTCGGGGGCCAGGTCGCGTCCGGGATGGTGCCCAAGCTGACCGGGATCGTGACCGCCCTGCGGGGCGGCGTCCGCCGGGCCCACATCCTGGACGGCCGGCGCGAGCACGCCCTGCTGCTGGAGCTGTTCACCGACTCCGGGGTCGGGACCATGGTGCAGGCAGAGGAGGAACTGTGAGCGGCATCTCCGAGCGCGAGGCGGCGGTGCTGTGGCCGACCTACGCGCGGCCCCAGGTCGAGTTCGTCCGGGGCCAGGGGGTGCGGCTGTGGGACGCCCGCGGCCGCGAGTACCTGGACTTCCTGGGCGGGATCGCGGTGGTCGCGGCCGGCCACGCCCACCCACGGGTGGTCGAGGCGGTCAGCGCCCAGCTCGGCACCCTCGGCCACACCTCCAACCTCTACTTCACCGGCCCCCAGGTCGAGCTGGCCGAGCGCCTCGTCGGCCACTTCGGCGGCGACGCCAAGGTGTTCCTGTCCAACTCGGGCGCCGAGGCCAACGAGGCCGCCATCAAGGTGGCCAGGCGCTGGGGCCGGGCCAACCGGGGCGAGCAGGCCACCGGCATCGTGGCCACCCTCGGCGGCTTCCACGGCCGCACCCTGGCCACCCTGGCCGCCACCGGCAAACCGGCGATGCACACCCCGTTCCAGCCGCTGCCCCCCGGCTTCTCCCACGTGCCCTTCGGGGACGTCGACGCCCTGGCCGCGGCCATCGGGCCGGACACGGCCGCGGTGCTGGTCGAGCCGATCCAGGGCGAGGCCGGGATCCGGGTCCCACCCCCCGGCTACCTGCGAGGGGTCAGAGAGGTCACGTCGCGGGCCGGGGTCCTGCTGATCCTGGACGAGATCCAGTCCGGGATGGGCCGCACCGGCCGCTTCTTCGCCCACCAGCACGACGAGATCCGGCCCGACGTGGTCACCATGGCCAAGGCGCTCGGCTCCGGCTACCCGATCGGCGCCACCATCGCCAGCACCGAGGTCGCCGACGCCATGCAGCGCGGCGACCACGGCACCACCTTCGGCGGCAACCCGGTTGCCTGCACGGCGGCCCTTGCCACCCTGGACGTGATCGAGCCGCTGCTCGGCGGCCACGTCGACAAGGTCTCGACCCGGCTGGCCGACGGGCTGGCCGAGCTCCGGGGCCGCCTCACCGGCCGGTCCACCTGGGCCCCGCCGAGCGCCGGCGACGCCGACGAGGGGCTGCCCGGGGCCGAGGTCCGGGGAGCCGGCCTGTGGTTCGCGCTCGACTTCGGCCCCGAGGCACCCGCCGATGCCCGGCAGGCCGCCCTGGCCGCCCTCGGGCGGGGCCTGGTCGTCAACCCGGTCACCGACACCGCCCTGCGTCTGGCCCCGCCGCTGGTCGTCACCGAGGACGAGATCGACGAGGGGCTGGCCCGGCTGGGCGCGGCCCTGGAGGAGGCCGGCCTGTGCCGCTGAAGGCGGCCCGCCAGCAGGCCCTGGCCGCCCTGCTGCGGACCAGGCAGGTGTCCAGCCAGGCGCTGGTCCTCGAGCACCTGCGGAGCCAGGGCTTCGACGCCACCCAGGCCACCATCTCCCGCGACCTCGACGACCTGGGCGCGGTCAAGGTCCGGGGCCCGGACGGCCGGCTGGTCTACGCCCTGCCCGAGCCGGGAAACGGCCACGGCGCCGACCACGACGAGATACGCCGCATGCTCGGCGGGTCGCTGCTGGCCATCGTGCCCAGCGGCAACCTGGTCGTGCTCCGCACCCCGCCCGGCCATGCCGCCGCGCTCGCCTCCACCCTCGACCGGGCCGGCATCGCCGGGGTCGCGGGCACGGTCGCGGGCGACGACACCGTCCTGGTCGTCTGCACCGAGCGAACCCCCGGCCGGGTCATGGCCCGCCAGCTGGCCGCCATGGCCGTGACCCCGGTCGAGCCCAGAGCCATCGCCGAACCCTACCGAGGAGCCACCGCATGACCCGATCTCCCGCCGACCTCGTCGTGCTCGCCTACTCGGGCGGGCTGGACACGACCGTGACCGTGCACCGGCTGGTCCACGAGCAGGGCCGCTCGGTGGTCGCCCTGCTGGCCGACGTCGGCCAGGGCGAGGACCTGCCCGCCCTGGCCCAGCGGGCGCTGGCCGCGGGCGCGGCCGACGCCGTGGTGGTCGACGCCCGGGAGCGGTTCGCGGCCGAGTTCCTGGTCCCGGCGGTCCGGGCCAACGCCCTCTACGAGGGCCGCTACCCGCTGGTCTCGGCCCTGTCGCGGCCGCTGATCGCCCAGCTGCTGGTCGAGGAGGCGCGGCGCCGTGGCGCGGGCGCGGTCGCCCACGGCTGCACCGGCAAGGGCAACGACCAGGTGCGGTTCGAGGTCAGCTGCGGCGCCCTGGCCCCCGAGCTGGAGATCCTGGCCCCGGTCAGGGACTCGGCCATGAGCCGGCCGGAGGCGATCTCGTATGCCGACAAGCACGGCCTCGACCTGGGCGGGATCACCGAGGCCAAGCCGTGGTCGGTCGACCAGAACCTGTGGGGCCGCACCATCGAGGCCGGCGTGCTGGAGGACCCGTGGCTGGCCCCACCCTCCGACGCCTTCGAGTGGACCGTCTCGCCGGCCACGGCCAGCGGGACGAGCGAGCTCGTGGTCGGGTTCGACGCCGGGGTGCCGACGACCGTCGACGGGGCCGAGCTGGGGCTGTCCGGGGTGGTCGCCGTCCTCAACCGGGCCGGAGGCGAGGCCGGGTTCGGGCGGGTCGACATGATGGAGAACCGGCGGGTCGGGATCAAGAGCCGCGAGGTCTACGAGGTGCCGGGCGCCCTGGCGGCGATCGCCGCCCACCGGGACCTGGAGGACCTGACACTCGACCGGGACGTGCTCCACGAGAAGGCCCGCCTCGACATCCGCTACGCCGAGCTGGTCTACGACGGCCTCTGGTTCTCGCCCCTCAAGGCGGCCCTCGACGCGTTCGTGGCCGAGACCCAGGCGGCCGTCACAGGCGAGGTCCGCCTGGAGCTGTCGCCCGGGCGCTGCCAGCCGACCGGCCGGCGGGCCGAGCGGGCCCTGTACCGGCCCGACCTGGCCACCTACGCGGCCGGCGACGCCTTCGACCACGACGCCGGGCGCGGGTTCGTGTCCCTGTGGGGCCTGCCCGCCCGCACCTGGGCCCGGGTCCACGGGGATGGGTGATCCCGGCAGGCCACTCTGGGCCGGCGGGTTCTCGGGGGCGCCCGACCCGGGGATGTGGGCCTACACCTCGTCGCTGGCCGTCGACCGGCGGCTGTGGCGCCAGGACGTGGCCGGGAGCCGGGCCCATGTGCGGGGCCTGGTCGGGGCCGGCGTGCTGGAGGTCGGCGAGGGCAAGCTCCTGCTCGACGGCCTGGCCCAGGTCGCGGGCGAGCTGGAGTCGGGGAGGTTCGCCTTCGCCGACGGCGACGAGGACGTCCACAGCGCGGTCGAGCGCCGCCTGACCGAGCTGGTCGGCCCGGCCGGAGGCAAGCTCCACACCGGCCGCAGCCGTAACGACCAGGTCGCGACCGACCTGCACCTGTGGCTCAAGCAGGCCTGCGCCGACGCCGTCGAGGCCCTCGCCGGGCTGATCGACGCCCTGGTCGCGGCCGGCCGGTCGTCCCCGGCGGCCGTCGTGCCCGGCCTCACCCACCTCCAGCCGGCTCAGCCGGTGCTGTGGGCCTTCCAGCTCGCCGCGCATGGCTTCGCCCTGGCCAGGGACGTGGGACGCTTCCAGGACGCCGGCCGCCGGGCCGACGTCAGCCCGCTCGGGGCCGGTGCCATCGCCGGCTCGTCATTCCCCATCGACCCGGCCGCCACCGCCACCGCCCTCGGCTTCGCCGCCGCCTTCGACAACGCCATGGACGCCACCGCCGACCGGGACGCCGTCGCCGAGCTGCTGGCCGCGGCGGCCATCGCCATGGCCCACGCCTCCCGGCTGGCCGAGGACGTGGCCCTGTGGGCGGGTCGTCGCTGGGTCCGGCTGCCCGACGCCTGGGCGACCGGGTCGAGCATGCTCCCGCAGAAGCGCAACCCGGACGTGGCCGAGCTGGTCAGGGGCCGGGCGGGCACGGTCATCGGCCGCCTGGCCGGGTTCCTGGCCACCCTCAAGGGCCTCCCCCTGGCCTATGCCCGCGACCTTCAGGAGGACAAGGCGGCCGCCTTCGAGGCCGCCGACGTCCTCGTCGGCTCCCTCGGCGCCCTGGCCGGCCTGGTCGCGGGCCTGGAGCCGGACCTGGCGGCCATGCGCCACGACGCCGAGGC
>JASLIH010000271.1 GCA_030152105.1 Actinomycetes bacterium | reverse complement strand
GCCTGAGGCACCAGCAGGAAGTGACGGACGCCCCGGCGGTGCCATTGGTGGCAAGCAAAGCCCGATGACGATTCCGGCGGTGCTATCGTTTGCCGTACTGCTGTGGTTAGCTTGACCGTAATGGCCCCGCTCGGCTGCCAGTTGCCGATCGGCCGAGAAAGGAGTCCCGGTGGGCACCAACACGATCACCATCTATGTGTCGGAACTCGACCAGTCCGAGATCCCCGCCGGCCAGACCTATCAGCTGTCGATCCGCCACCCCGACGGCTCAACCCAGCAGCTCGACATCTCTGAGAAGAACTACCGGGACCTGAAGTTGGCGGGGGTGGGTAAGACGCTGAAGAAGCGTGGCCGCAAGCCCGGGTCCACGAGCACGGCGGACGGCAGCCCGCGCCCGCGCCGCCCGCGCCAGAACCGCAAGCCGGCCGTCACCGCCTGACCCAAGCAACCGCCGGAGCGACCGCCTGGAAGCCTTGACAACCAGGCGACTGCGGAGCTGTCGGCCTGGTTCGGAGGCGGGCCCGAAATACACAGACGAGAATCTCGTCGTCGAGTCCGCAGCTGTTCAGGAAGATGACTGCCTGGCGGTCACCCCCCATGTCGGTCGGGCCGGTCGGGTCCGGCATACGATGTCTCGATGGATCGTCGCTGGGGTTGCGCTGCTGTCTGGGTGCGCCTGGCAGTCGCAGCTTGTGTGGCTGCTTCGACAGGCCGGGCTGGGTGGAGGTGATCACGGTACCTCGTCAGGTCCAGACGCTGCTGTTCACCGACATCGTGGGATCAACCGACCGTCTGCAGGATCTTGGAGATGCGGCTTGGGCGGCATTGCTGGCCCGTCACCACGGCGTGATCCGGCGTGTGCTGGCGGCTCATGGCGGCCGCGAGGTGAACACCGCCGGGGACGGGTTCTTGGCCCGTTTCGACGCTCCAGCGCCGGCGGTGCGGGCCGCGGCCGCGGCGGTGGCGGGGGTGTCGGCGCTGGAGATCGAGATCCGCGCCGGGCTGCACACCGGTGAGGTGGAACTTGACGAAGAGGAAATCGGCGGGGTCGGAGTGCACCTGGCAGCAAGGGTGATGGCCCAGGCCGCCGCCGGGCAGGTATTGGTGAGTTCCACGGTCCGCGAGCTGCTGGCTGGAAGTGGGCTGAGGTTCGTTGAGTTCGGGGTGCGCCAACTCAAGGGCTTCACCGAGAGCTGGCGGCTGTTTGCCCTCGACCTGGCCACGGTGCAGAGCGACGAGGCTGAGCGGCTGGCGTGGGAGTCGCGCGGACTGCCCGCGCCGGCCCAGTTGCCGCATGGCCTGTCGGACTTCACCGGTCGGGTCGCCGAACTCGACCGGCTGCAGACGCTCTCGGATGCGGCTGGGCGGGACCGTGCCGCTGGGGTCGTCTGTGTGGTGTCGGGTACTGCGGGTGTCGGCAAGACTGCGCTGGCGGTGCACTGGGCCCATCGGGTGGCCGACCAGTTCGGCGACGGGCAGTTGTATGTGAACCTACGGGGGTTCGACCCGGGAGGGTCGGTGATGGAACCGGCCGATGCGGTCCGGGGGGTGCTGGACACCTTCGGAGTGCCCCCAGAGCGGATCCCGGTCGGATTGGAGGCCCAGAGCGCCCTCTACCGCAGCCTGCTCGCTGGGAAACGGGTGCTGATCGTGTTGGACAACGCCCGTGACGCCGACCACGTGCGCCCGCTGCTGCCTGGCGCCCCTGGGTGCCTGGTGTTGGTGACCAGCCGCAACCAGCTTCCCGGTCTGGTCGCCGCCGAAGGCGCCCATCCGCTAACCCTGGACCTGCTCACCGCCACCGAGGCCCGGGAGTTACTGGCCCACCGGATCGGCCCGGGGCGGATGGCGGCCGAACCTCAGGCGGTCGACGACATCATCGCCTCGTGTGCGCGGCTTCCGTTGGCGTTGACTATCGTGGCCGCCCGCGCCGCCACCCATCCGGGGTTTCCCCTTGGTGTGCTGGCCGCTGAGTTACGCGACGCCCGAGGCGGGCTGGACGCGTTCGCCGGCGGCGACCCAGCCACCGACGCCCGTGCGGTCTTCTCCTGGTCCTACCAGCGGCTCAGCAGCGAGGCGGCCCGGTTGTTCCGGCTGCTGGGGCTGCACCCTGGCCCCGACCTTACCGTCCTCGCCGCGGCAAGCCTGGCCGGGGTCCCACAGAGGCAGGTACGCCAGCTGCTGGCCGAGCTGGGCCGTGCGCACTTGCTCGAGGAACGGACGCCGGGCCGGTTCGCCTTCCACGACCTCCTGCGGGCCTACGCCACCGAACTGGCTCACATCCACGACACCGACGATGAACGGCACACAGCGATCCACCGGATCCTGGACCACTACCTGCACACCGCTCACGCCGCCCATCGGCTACTCGACCCGCACCGGGATCCACTCGCTCTGACCCCGCCCCAACCCGGGGTCGCCACCGTCGACCTCTCCGACCAGACCCAGGCGATGGCCTGGTTCGCCACCGAACACCCCGTGCTTCTCGCCGTCCTCGACCAAGCCGCCCACAGCGGGTTCGACACTCATACCTGGCAGCTCGCTTGGAGCCTCACGGACTTCTTCGACCGGCGAGGGCACTGGCAGGACTTTGCCATCAGCCAGCGGGCTGCCCTGGACGCCGCCCAGCGTCTGGCCGACCGCCGCGGTCAGGCCCACGCTCACCGCGGCCTTGCTCGCGCCGCCACCCGGCTGGGCCGCTACGACGACGCCGACAGCCACCTCCGGCACGCCCTCGACCTCTTCGGGGAGCTCGGCGACCAGACTGGCCAAGCCCACACCCACCTCAACCTCGGTGGGGTGCTCAATCAGCAGGGTCGCCACCGGGAGGCACTCAGCCACGCCCAACAGGCCCTGGAGCTGTACCGAGCGGCCGGCCACCGGGCCGGGCAGGCCGATGCCCTCAACGCGGTCGGCTGGTTCCACGCTCAACTGGGGAACCACCAGCAGGCACTAGTCGACTGCCAGCAAGCCCTCGACCTGCTCCGGGAGCTCGGCGACCGCTACGGTCAGGCCGAGACCTGGGACAGCCTCGGCTATGCCCACCATCACCTCGGCCACCACAGCCAGGCCGTCACGTGCTACCAGCAGGCCCTCGACCTGTACCGGGAGGTCGGCGACCGCTTCGGCGAGGCTGACACCCTCGCCCGCCTCGGCGACACCCACCACGCCGCCGATGATCCCCACTCAGCCCGTGACGCCTGGCAGCGCGCCGTCACCATCTTGGACCAGCTCGACCACCCCGATGCCGGCCACGTCCGCGCCAAGCTGGGCGAACTCATCGTGCCGACCGGCGACCGCGCCGATACGTGACGTTCT
>JASLIH010000200.1 GCA_030152105.1 Actinomycetes bacterium | reverse complement strand
TCCTGCGCAACGCCGAGCAGGCCACCTCGATCGGCCCCCCGGTCGGCATCGCCCTCGGCATGCTCGGCGGCTGCATGTGGCCCCTGGCCATCGTCCCCGAACCCATGCGCGTCGTCGGCCACCTGTTCCCCCAGGCCTGGGCCATGGACGCCTTCATCGCCCTGATCGCCAAGGGCGAGGACATCGCCGGCATCGCCCTCCAGCTGGCCGTCCTGGCCGCCTTCGCCGCCGTCCTCCTCGCCCTGGCCACCTGGCGGCTGCGCCGGGCCCTGGTCGGCTAGCCGCGGCGGCGGGGGATGGTGACGTCGAACCAGCGGTGGCGGGCGCGCTGCTGGGTGATGTCGACGTGGACGTGCTTGGTCTGGGTGTAGGCGAGATACCCCTCCTCGCCGAGCTCGCGGCCGACGCCGGACTGCTTGTAGCCGCCGAAGGGGTACCGGGGGTTGAGGAGGTGGTAGTCGTTGACCCAGACCGTGCCGGTGCGCAGGCGCTCGGCCACCCGGACGGCCCGGGCCGAGTCGCGGCTCCACACGGCGCCGGCCAGGCCGTACCGGGAGTCGTTGGCCACGGCGACCGCGTGGTCGTCGTCGTCGACCGGGATGACGGTCAGGACCGGGCCGAAGATCTCCTCCTGGGCGATGCGCGAGGCCGGGTCGGCCCCGGTGAAGATGGTGGGGGCGAAGTAGAAGCCACCCTCGTGGCCGGAGACCTCCACCCGGTGGCCGCCGGTGGCCAGCTTGGCCCCCTCCTCCTGGCCGGCCCGGACATAGCCCTCGACCCGCGCCAGCTGCTCGGCCGAGATCAGCGGGCCCATGTCCGAGGCCGGGTCGGCGGCCGGGCCGACCGTGATCCGCTCGGCGATGTCGACCAGGCGGGCCACCACCTCGTCGTGGATCGGCCTGGCCACCAGCAGCCGGCTGCCGGCGGTGCAGACCTGGCCCTGGTGGAAGAAGATCGCGTAGGCGGCGCCGTCGGCGGCCAGCTCCAGGTCGGCGTCGTCGAGCAGGATGTTGGCCGACTTGCCGCCCAGCTCCAGCAGGACCTTCTTGACCGTGCCGGCGGCCAGGGCGGCGACCCGCCGGCCGACCTCGGTCGAGCCGGTGAAGGCGACCTTGTCGACCCCGGGCGAGGTGACCAGGGGCTCGCCGGCCTCCGGCCCGAAGCCGGGCAGGACGTTGACCACGCCGTCGGGCACCCCGGCCTCGGTGCACAGCTTGGCCAGCTCGATGGCCGTGCAGGGCGTCTGCTCGGCCGGCTTGAGGACCACGCTGTTGCCGGCGGCCAGGGCCGGGGCCAGCTTCCAGGCGGCGTTCTGGATGGGGAAGTTCCAGGGGACGATGGCCGCGCAGACCCCGACCGGCTCCCGGCGCAGGTAGTTGTGGCTGGGGCCGGGGGCGACGGTGAACGGCAGCGGCACCTCGGCCGGGAGCCGGGTGGCGAGCTCGGCGTAGGTCCGGAAGGTGAACATCGCCCCGGAGACGTCGGACGACCGGGTCTTGCGGATGGTGCCGCCCGAGTCGCGGACCTCCAGGTCGACCAGGCGGGCGGCCTCCTCCTTGAGCTTGGCCGCGACCGCCTGGAGCACCGCCGCCCGCCGCTCCGGCTTGAGGCCCGACCAGCGGCCGTCCTCGAAGGCGGCCCGGGCGGCGGCCACCGCCCGGTCGGCGTCAAGGGGACCGGCCCTGGCCACGGTGGCGTGGGGCCGGCCGGTGGACGGGTCGAGGGTCTCGAAGGTGCCCCCGCCGGCCGCGTCGGTCGGGGCGCCGTCGATCCAGAGCTGATAGTCGGCCGGCATGGTTCAGGCTCCCTGGAAGTTCGGGGGGCGCTTCTCCAGGAAGGCGGTGACGCCCTCCAGGTGGTCCTTGGTCTGGCCGGAGGCGACCTGGGCCTCGGCCTCGCCGGCGAGCGCGCCGGCCAGGTCGGTCCCCAGGTGGTCGCGGAACAGGGCCTTGGTGCGGCCGAAGGCCAGGGTCGGCCCGGCGGCCAGCGCGGACAGGGCCGCCTCGGCCTCGCGCT
The DNA here is from genome assembly GCA_030152105.1 of Actinomycetes bacterium. Next base: position 9,573 of record JASLIH010000200.1, on the reverse strand, counting down.
GGAGGTCCTCGGCCGGCCAGACCCGGTTGACCAGCCCGAACTGGAGTGCCTGGTCGGCGTCGACCCAGTCGCCGAGCAGGGCCATCTCCATCGCCCGTGACAGGCCGACGAGCCGGGGCAGGTGCCAGGTCGAGCCAGCGTCGGGGACCAGGCCGATGCCGGAGAAGGCCAGCCGCCAGCGGGCCGCGCTGCTGGCCAGCCGCAGGTCGCAGGCCAGAGCGAGCGACACCCCGGCCCCGGCCGCGACCCCGTTGACCACGGCAACGGTCGGCTTGGGCATCTCGGCCAGGAGCCGGCAGATCGGCGCGTAGTACCGCTCCAGCTCGGCCGCGAAGTCGGCCGCCCGGCCCTCCCGGTAGCCGTCCTCCAGCTCACGCAGGTCCTGGCCGACGCAGAACGCCCGGCCGCTCCCGGTGAGGGCGACGGCCCGCACGCCGGGGTCGTCGGCGGCCCCGGCGAGGGCGCCGGCCAGCGCCTCCTTGACCGGGCCGTCGAGCGCGTTGAGCGCGTCCGGCCGGTCGAGCGTGATCCAGGTCGCCGCCCCGTCGCGGCGTACGGACAGGCTCATGGCGAACTCCTTCGTCCGCGGATGTCCGGTCAGCCTACCCGACCGTCGCGAACCTCAGCCGCCGAAGTCGCCGCCGCCGAAGTCGCCACCCCCGCCGAAGTCGCCCCCGCCGAAGTCGCCACCGCCGCCCCAGTCGCCGCCGCCCCAGTCGCCACCACCACCGTCGCCGCCGCCATCGCCGCCACCGCCGCCGTCCCCGCCGACGTACACCGGGTAGCCGCCCCAGCCGCCCCCGAGGAAGCTGCCGAGCAGCAGGCCGGTGAACAGGCCGCTCGCGGGGAAGCCGCCGAAGTAGCCGCCGGCCCAGGGGCCGTAGTAGCCGGGCGCGTTCCAGTAGGGGGTCATGCGGCCGCCGGCGCCGGCCAGGACCTGGCGGGACTCGGGCTCGAGGCCGTCGTGGACCCGCTGGGCGTCGGCCGCGCACGCCGGGACCATCCTCGGGGCGCCGTCGGGAGGCGCCCATTCGACGTCCTCGACCGAGGGGCCGTGACGCGGGTCGAAGAAGCAGGGCGGCCGGCGCTCGGGGACCGGGCGGCCCTCGAGGATCGCCTTGGCCGACGCCATCGAGAACCGTCCCGCCTCGAGGGCGGCGCTCATCGGGGCCAGGTCCTCGGTCCGCCGGGCCTGGTCGAGGGCCGTGGCCGCCTTCTGGTACTGGTCGACCGCGTCGGTGTAGTGGCGCACCGCCTCCGGGTTGGCGTCGGGCATGCTGGTGTCCAGATCGAGGGCCCGGATGTCGTCGGCCAGCGCGACCAGGTCCTCGTTGGCGACCGACTTGACCTCCTCCAGCTCCCGCTGCCGCTCGGCGTCCCGTTCTCTCCGGCGCCGCCGGGCCCCGAAGATCAGCGCCCCACCACCGACCAGCACCACAGCGAGCACCGCAACCGTCGCGATCCCCCCACCACCTCCGCCGCTGCCGCTCCCGCTCCCACCCGACTGGGCTGCGGGCTCGTTGCGGGCGGCGGCGGCGACCCCGTCGACGAACTGGCTGAGGGCGGCGTCGAGGTTCCGGCCGTTGGCCTGGAACGCCTGATCGGCAAGCCGCCTGGCCTCACCCCTGCTCAGCGTGGTGCTGGCCGCGGTGTACTTGGTGCCCGCGGTCACCAGATAGGTACCCCGCTGCTTCAGCGCGCCGGCGATCTTCGCCCCCAGCGCATTGGTGTTGCCGTTGGTCTCTGTCCGGGCCTCGTCGGGCAGGACCGCGATGAAGATCGGCGTCCCGGCCGCCTCCACCCGATCCAGCAGCGCGCTCGCATCGACCTTGATCGGGGCGTTCGGGTCGACGAACACCGGGTTCTTGGCCAGCTCGGCCGCGACCGAGTCCGCCGACGCCATGGCGGGGGCGGCGGTCAGCACCGCCAGGATCAGCGCCACCAGCGTCGCGGTGACGAGTCGGGCTGTTGGCCGGTTACCGTGCGCCGGCCGACTGGTCCTCATCAGGGTCCTCCTGGATGGTGATGGTGCCGCTGTCCGACTCCCGTTCTCCCGTGATAGCACCACCACTGTCGAGTACGCCCGTGTCGGCGTAGGAGACGGGCAGGTAGCCGTACCCGCCGCCGGAGCTGTTGCGGCCTCCCACGAACCCGTCGTCGAGGGCATTGCCCAGCGGGAACCCGGCGACCAGGTCGGCCGCCGCCCCCCCGAAATACCCCCCGAACCACGACTCGAAATGCGGCGGCGCCTCGTAGAAGGGCACCCGGCGCAGCCCGGTCCGGACCCGGCGCGGCTGGGGCTGGGTCCCGGCGGCGATCTGGCGCATGCAGGCCGCGCAGGCCGGCACCGGCCGGGGCGGGCCGTACGGCGGCTCCCAGCCGATGTCGTTGACCGACGGGCCGTGACGGGTGTCGAAGAAGCAGGGCGGCCGCCGCTTCGGCGGGTCGCGCCGCTCGAACAGGGCCCTGGCCGCGGTCATCGAGTACCGGCCCGACTCGACGGCGCTGCTCACCGGGGCCAGGTCGGCCGGGGTCCGGGCCTGCTCGAACGCCTCCTCGGCCCGTTCCAGGTACTCGTACGCCCTGGTGTACTGGTTGACCGCCTGCGGGTTGCCGGCCTCCTCGGCCTGGAGGTCGACGTTGAGGTTGCGCAGGTCGTCGGCGAGCGCGTTGAGGTCGTCCTCGGAGGCCGACCTGGCCTCGCCGAACTGGTGGCCGCTGAGGATGCTCCGGCGCTCCAACCGGTTCTCCCTGAACAGGGCGAGCAGCACGGCGAGGGCGACCGCGCCGGCCACGGCGAGCAGCACCACCAGCACGGTGTTGCCGTCGGCGTCCTGCTGGCCGGGTGGCGGCTGGGCCGGCGGGGTGGTGGCCGGTGGGGTGCCGGCGGCGTCCTCGACCCGGGAGATGAAGTCCATCGTGGCCGTCGCCAGCTCGGGGTGGCGGCGGAAGGCGACCGTGGCCAGGTTGGCCGCCTGGCCGGGGGCCAGGGTGTTGCTGCCAGCCCCCTCCTCGCCCCCGGCCACCACCAGGTACGTTCCCGGTCGGCCGACCGAGGCCGCGACCAGGGCGGCCAGCCGGTTGGCGTCGCCGCCGGCCTCGCCGAGCGCCTGGCCGGGCAGGACGGCCACGAACATTGGCGTCCCGACCGCGACCAGCCTGGCTCTGATCCGCTCCTGCTCGGCCTGCGGCAGGGTCGGCCGGGCCGACGGGTTCACGTACACGGGGTCGTCACGGAGGTTCCCGGCCGCGCGGTCGACCCACGGCCCGGCCCACGCCGGGCCGGCCAGCCCGGCAAGCAGGCACAGGACCAGCCCGGCCAGGACCGCGCCGCGCGCGCCTCGGGGCATCGGACCTCCGTTCCGGTGACGATCTCCGACCATTCTCCCGCTTCCGGCGATTGGGCGTACTGCCCCAAGCTGTCGACCCGGTCGTGCCGGTTCGCGCCGGCCGTGGTTCGGCGCCATCATGGCGCCGTCCGGCAGGTGATCGAGGTGGGTGGCGTGGACTGGCACCGTCTAGGGGACGGCGACAGCGAGACGGACAGGCAGGCGGGTGTGCTCGACCTGCTCCAGCGTGCCCAGCGGGAGCTGGGTGGCGGCCCGCTGACCGGCACCCGGTTCCTGTACCACGCCCGCGACATGCTGGCCGCGACCCGAGAGATCGAGGCCGCCGTGCGCGGGGCCGACACCACCCTGTTCGTCGGGTTCCAGCGGGCCGAGAAGCTCGACGGCGAGGCCGGGACCTACCGCGACCTGGTCGACGCCGGGGTCAGGGTGGTCGCCTTCGGCATCGGGGAGCCGGGGCAGCTTCCCGGCCTGGACTGGGTGCGGCTCCCCGAGGACCAGGCGGCCATCCAGAACCAGTGGCTGCTGGTGACCGAGCAGCCGGAGCCAATCGCGTTCGTCGGTTTCGAGACGTCCGACCCAGCGCGCTTCGGCCTGGCCGGGGTCACCGACGGCTCGCGGAGCTTCACCGGGTTCGTGACCGGCGACCGGCGGTTGGTCCGGGCCATCGCCGAGCATCTGGAGACGATCACCCGAGCCTGACGAAACCATCAGCGCGCTTCGAGCGAAAGCAGAGGAAGGAACGAGTGGAGCAGGGCACCGGCTCCAACCTTGGGGCCCGACTCGCCGCCGGCGAGGATGGGGCGATCAACGAGTGCTATACCGCGCTCGGCCCCATGGTGCTGGGCTACCTGCGCCGTTTCGTGCCCCGTGACGAGGCCGAGGATGTGCTGCAGCGTGTGTTCTACGAGGTCTGGCGGAACCGGGATCGCTACGATCCCACTCGCAGCCTCGAGGCGTGGGTGCTCGCGATCGCCCGCAAGCGGGCGATCGACGTGCTCCGCCGCAGGCATGCCAACGTTGTGCCGATCGAGGAGCTACGCGACATCGCCGGGGACGACGGCCGGGAGCTGGCCGAACGCTACGCCCGCGCCAGCGAGGTGCGGAGCGCGCTCGAGCGCCTGTCCACAGAGCAGCGTGAGGTCCTCACCCTCGCCTACTTCGGCGACCTCACCCAGGTCGAGATCGCCGAACGGCTCGGGGTGCCGCTGGGCACGGTCAAGGCCCGCGCCTTCCGTGGCCTGCGCCGCCTGGCCGACATCCTCGGCGGGGCGGGCTGAGCCGTGACCGCGCGGCACCCCCAGGACGACCTGCCCGGGCTGCTCCTTGGCGAGCTGCCGCCGGCCACCGCCGTGGCCGTCGACCGGCACCTGGCCGGGTGCGACCCGTGCCGCCGCGACCTGGCCGCGGTGGCCGTCGCCTCCTCGGCCCTGCGCGACCTCTCCCGCCTGCCGTTGGCTGAGGCGCCCGGCCTGCCCCCCATGCGGCCGCCAGCGGGCGACCCGGAGGGCCCCGGCGACCGTGACCCCCTGCCCGCCTCGGTCCTGCGCGACCGGCCGCGCCGGTCGCGCTGGCTGCTCGGGGCGGCCGCCGTGCTGGTCGCCCTGCTGCTCGGCGTCGGCGGCTTCAGCGTCGGCCGCGACCGCGACACCGGCCGGGGCCAGCGGGTCGCCCTCGGCGCCCCGGCGCCCGGCGGCGCCACCGCCGAGGCCCACATGCGGGGCGCCGGCGACGACCAGATCATGAGCATGACCGCCCAGGGCCTGCCCCGGCCCCCGGCCGGCGCCTACTACGGGGTCTGGCTGGTCGGCGACGCCGGCCAGGACTTCCCGGTCGGCGTGCTCGCTCCCAACGGCCAGGGCATCTGGAGCCTGCCCGCAGACGTCGCCGCCCGCTACCGGGCCATCGACGTCACCCTGGAGCCGGCCGACGGCAACCCGTCACGTTCGGAGCGGACGGTCCTGCGCGGCGCCTACGCCTGAGCGGCGGGCTCAGAGCCGGTCGAGCTTGGCGGCCAGGATGAAGTCGTTGTCGGTGAGGCCGCCGGCGGCATGGGTGGTCAGGGTCACCGCGACCCGGCCCCAGCCGAGCTCGATGTCGGGGTGGTGGCCCTCGGACTCGGCCAGCAGGGCCAGGCGGGCCACGAACCCGAAGGCGTCCCGGAAGTTCCGGAACTCGAGCTCCCGCCGCAGGCGCTGGGTGCCGTCCCTGGCCCAGGACGGGTCCAGCTGGGCCTCGAGCTCGGCGGCCCGCTCCTCGGTGACCGTCGGCGTGCCCGGCACGCAGGCCTCGCAGTGCCGGCTGGCCAGCTGCTGGCTCATGGCCGCATCCTCCTCCGGCCGCTGGCCCGGCACAAGCCTGGGGATATCCGGTGGCGAGGTGCCGGAGGCGGCTGGGAGACTGGCGGGCATGAGCGACGTCCTCCGCGCCCGCGGGCTTCTGAAGACGTACCGCCGCGGCCGGGCCGTGGACGGCGTCGACCTGAGCGTGCGCCGGGGCGAGCGGGTCGCCCTCCTCGGGCCCAACGGGGCCGGCAAGACCACCACCCTGCTGATGTGCCTTGGCGTGGTCGAGCCGGACGGCGGCACGGTCGAGATCGCTGGCCACCGGCTGCCCAGGGGCCGGAGCGCGGCCATGGCCCACGTCGGCTTCGCGGCCGGCTACCTGCCCCTGCCCGAGCGGCTGCGGGTCGGGGAGTATCTACGGATGTTCGGCCAGCTCTACGGCCTGGCCGACCCTGAGACCCAGGCGCTGCGGGGCCTGGAGCGCTTCGGGGTCGCGGACCTGGTCAAGGCCATGGGCACCGAGCTCTCCTCGGGGCAGAAGACCCTGATCGGCATCGTCAAGTCGACCATGCACGACCCCGAGCTGCTGGTCCTGGACGAGCCGACGGCCAGCCTCGACCCCGACGTGGCCATGCGGGTCCGCACCGGCCTGGCCGCCCTGTGCGAGGAGCGGGGCACCGCCCTGCTGGTCACCAGCCACAACATGGTCGAGGTGGAGCGGATCGCCGAGCGGGTCGTGTTCCTGTCCGCCGGCCGGGTGGTCGCCGACGGCCCGCCGCTCGAGGTCGCCGCCCGGTTCGGGCGCGACGACCTGGAGGAGGTCTTCCTCCACCTGGCCTCCGAGCGCCAGGCTAGCGAGCACACCGAGGGGCTGCGGCCATGACCGCCCAGGGGTTCGAGTCGGCCGCGGCCCGGGGCCCGGTCCGGGTGTCGCGGGAGCTGGCCCCGTGGCTGCGGATCCTGGCCGTGGCCCGGCGGCACGCCTATGTGCTGTACCGCAGCCCGCACCGGCTGTTCGACGTGACCGTGTGGCCGATCGTGGACACGGTGCTGTTCGGCTCCCTCGGGGTGTACTTCGTCAGCCAGGGCGGTCCCGGCTCGCCCGCCCAGGCCGGGGTCGCCTACCTGCTGTCCGGGATCGTGCTCTGGCACGTCGTCTACCAGGCGCAGATCGCCGTCTCGACCGGCTTCATGGAGGAGACCTGGTCGCGCAACCTGCTCAGCCTGATGGTGACGCCGCTCCGGGAGCTGGAGCTGGTCGCCGGGATCGCCCTGTTCGGGCTGGCCAAGCTGGTCATGGGCGTCGGCGTGGTCGCGCTGGCCGCGTTCGGCCTCTACGCCTTCGACGTCACCAACCTCGGGCTGGCCCTGCTGCCGGTGATCGCCATCCTGCTGCTGAACGGCTGGGCGATCGCCCTGTTCGTGGTCGGCCTGATCCTGCGCTTCGGCAACGGGGCCGAGGCCTTCGCCTGGGGGATCATGTTCGTGATCATGCCGCTGGGCGGCGTCTTCTACCCGGTCGAGGCCCTCCCCGCCATCGTCAGGCCCATCTCGGCCCTGCTGCCGACCACCCACGCCTTCGCCGCCGGCCGCGACCTGATCGACGGCGGCCCGGTCCCCTGGGGCGAGCTCGCCCTGGCCGCCATCGGGACCGTGGCCGTCATCGCCGCCGCCCTCGCCTTCGTCGCCTGGATGCTGCGCCTGTTCCGCCGCCGCGGGTACGTGACCCGCTACAGCTGAGCCGGTCGCCTCAGCCGGCCGAGCGGCGGCGGAACAGGCGGCGGAAGAAGCCGGCGATGGCCTGGAACAGCGCCGTCAGCCGGCCCTTGAGCACGGTGCCGACCAGGCTCCCGGCGTCCAGGGCCTCGACCGGGCGGGGAGCCGGGGTCTGCGCCGGCCTTGGGGGGGCGGCGGGGGGCTGGCTCGCGCTGGCGTCCGTGATGCTCGGCCCGTCGCCCGCGGCGGCTGCTCCCGGCGGAGGGCCTGCATCAGCCGAGGCGGAGGGCGGGGCCCCCGTGCCCGGAGGGCCTGCATCAGCCGAGGGGGACGTCCCCGCGGCCGCCATGCCGCCTCCGGGGATTGCTGTGCCGACATCCGCGGGGGCGGCGGTGGCCTCGGTGGTGGTCGCACCGCCAGCCGCCATGGCGGCTGGGCCGTCGGCGGGGACGGCTGTGCCCACGCCCGCCGTGGTGGAGGTGCCGGCTGGGGCTGCTTCCGCCTCCAGGGTGGCGCGGAGGCAGTCGGCGAACTGGCCGAAGAGGCGGGTGGCGACGTCGTTGATGGCGCCGCCGCGGCCGAAGGAGGCGACCTTGCCGGTGAGCTGGACGTCGCTTGTGACCAGCAGGCGGGTGTGGTTGTCACTGACCGCTTCCAGCCGGGTCTCGACGCTGGCCTTGGCGGTGCCAGCCCCCTTGACGTCCTTGCCGGTGGCGGCGAGGCGGGCGCTGTGGTTGGCCTCGTCGACGCCCTCGACCACGACCTTGCCCTTGTAGGACATGCGCAGGGGGCCGAGCTTGACCGCCACCGTGCCCTCGTAGGTGTCGTCGTCGTGCACGCCGGTGAGGGCGGCCCCGGGCATGCAGGGCGCGACCCGGGGGATGTCGTTGACCAGAGCCCAGACCCGGTCCAGAGGGGCGTCGACCTCGACCGTGTTCTCGATCCTCATGGCTTCCTCCGGTTCGTGGTGGTGAGCAGGTGGCCGACCCGCACCAGGTCGGCCTCGACGTCGACGTCGGCGTCGCTGCCGAGGTCGCCGACCTCGACCCGGTGGACCCGGTCGGGGTGGGTGGCGAGCAGGCCGCGGGCGCCGGTGTCCCCGGTCAGGCGGAGCAGGTCGGGCAGGAGGCGGCGGTCGAACAGCTTGGGGTGGCCGGGGCGGCCACCGTAGGTGGCGGTGACCACCGGGCCGGCCCCGGCCCGCCAGGCCTCGACCACCCGCGCCACCGCGCTCCCCGGGACGAGCGGCTGGTCCCCGAGCAGGACCACCACCGCCTCCCAGTCGTCGCCGGCCTGGGCCAGGGTGCTGGCCAGGACGTGCCCCATCCCGGCGGCCCACCCCTCGACCACCAGCGGCTCGGCCCGACCCAGGTCGACCCGTTCCAGCACCGCGTCGGCCGCCCCGCCGAGCGCCACCACCACCCGGTCCACCGGGGGCCTAGTCCTGAGGCCCCCGGACCCCCCGTCCACCGGGGGCCTAGTCCTGAGGCCCCCGGACCTCCCGTCCACCGGGGCGGCGTCCACCGCGGCCAGGACGTGGGCGAGCAGGGGGCGGCCGTCCAGCTCGGCCAGCTGCTTGGGCCGGCCCATCCGGGTCGACCCGCCGGCGGCGAGGACCACGGCCAGGACCTTGTGTCCGCTCCGCGACCCGCCGCCGCCCACCTACAGCTCGCCCCGCTCCCGGATGGAGTGGACCGGGGCGGTGCGCGCGGACAGGGGCCCGCCACGGCGGTCGTGGCGGGCCGCGATCACCTCGGCCAGGATCGACACGGCCGTCTCCTCGGGGGACGTTGCCCCGATGTCGAGGCCGATGGGGCCGGAGATGCGGGCGATGTCGGCCTCCCCGAACCCGGCCTCGCGCAGCCGCTCCAGCCGCTCGCCGTGGGCCCGGCGGCTGCCCATGGCCCCGATGTAGGCGACCGGGCTGCGCAGCAGGGCGGTGAGGGTCGGGTCGTCGAAGCGGGGCTCGTGGGTGAGCACGGCGGCATAGGTGGCGTCGTCGGGCGGGTTGGCGGCCAGGTACTCCTGGGGCCAGGCGATCACCACCTCGTCGGCGTCGGGGATCCGCTCCTTGGTGGCGAAGCGCTCGCGGGCGTCGATCACGCTGACCTTGAAGCCGGTGAGGTGGGCCAGCCGGGCCAGGGCGGCGGCGAAGTCGACAGCCCCGACGATCAGCAGCCGCGGCTGGGGCGCGTAGACGTCGAAGAACAGCTCGCGGCCGTCCA
>JASLIH010000182.1 GCA_030152105.1 Actinomycetes bacterium | reverse complement strand
CGAGGGCATGCGCCTGCCGATCACCCACTCCAAGGACGTGATCCAGGAGCTCAGCTAGCGACGACGGCTCCAGCTCGGCCCGCAGGGGGCGAGCGGCTGTTCGACGGCGTCGGGGAATCACGCCCTCGAGCCGCTCGGTGTGAGGAGCACGAGCCTTGTGACGCACATGAGCTACCGCGTGGCCGGGTAGGTTCCGACCTGACTGAGCCTCAGGGCTGACGGAACAGCAGCCGCCGCAGCGCCTCGGTGTTCGCTGGCGGCTTCGCCCCACTGGTCGCCGCCGCGCTGCTGAAGGCGTGGAACTGGCCGGCCGTCGCCCTCTACATGGCGGTCATGGCGTTGATCACGGTGGTCGCGACCCTGCTCACCACCGAGACCTATCAGAGCGAGATCGACACCGACGACGCGCGCGAACAGGAGCTGATCGGCGAGCGGGTCACCCCGGAGCTCGTGCCCGATGAGACTGAGCGCCGCGTCCCGGCGTCACTCGGCCGGGAATGACGGAGGCTGCGGCGGCTGCGGCGATATCCGGCCTCGGTTGCACGGCGCCGACCGCCCACCGATCTCGCTAGCGAGGTCGGTGGGCGTGGAACACGATCCGCGATCCGGCGCGGACCCGTGCCTGCTCGAACCCTGCGGTGTGCAGTCGTGCCCCGAGCGTGGCCGGGTCGACAACGGTCTTGTTGTCGCCGAGGTGGATGAGGCGGAACCTGAGGCCCCGACCCGGGCTGTCGGAGCCGCAGAACACGCCACCCGGGCCCAGGACCCGGTGCACCTCGGCGAACAGGCGGTCCTGCAGCTCGGGGTCGGGGAGGTGGTGCAGCATCGTCAGGCACACCACGGCGCTGAAGGCGGCGTCGGCGAAGGGCAGCGTCGTCGCGTCCCCCTGCACGACCTGGACGGCCGGCACCCGGCTGCGGGTGGCCCTGGCGAGGGTCGGGTCGATCTCGATCGCGGTGAGCTCCGGGGCGACGCCGGCCAGCACCTCGGTCGTCAGCCCTGGGCCGGGGCCGAGCTCGAGCACCCGGCGGTCCAGCTCGGTCCCCTCCAGCACCGCCGGCACCAGGGCCGTCTGCACCAGGCGGGCCCAGCGGGGACTCGCGCAGTAGTACCGATGGAACCGGTTCACGCCGCTCCTCTCATCTGCCGCTTGAACACCAGTCAAGGTGCCATACCAACACCCCGACGCCGCCGATCAATTCTTGGCACCGACGGTGATGAAGGCTGTGAAGCTGATCAGCAGCGTCCCGCGCTTGTCTGCCTGCTGCAGGTACTCCCACCATTGCCGTGCCTGACCGGGCGACAGCGTACGGCTTGCCTGGAGTTGGGTGAGGTGACTGCCGAGGAACAGCTCGGCCAGCGCGTAGTGGACAAAGACCTGCACGGGATCGATGGACATCACCGCCAGGCCTTGCTCCTTGAACAGGCGCGGCAGCTGCCGGCCGATCCAGCCGTTCCGTATCGAGTCGGAATAGGACAGAACAATGGTTCGGGTTGTTTCCTTGTCCGGGTGGTCGATGATCAGGGTGTCCCAGTCGAGATCGAAGACGACGACCCGGCCGCCTCTGCGGGTAACCCGGGCCATCTCCGCGAGCGCCTGCCCGGCGTCGGGGAGGTGCTCTAGCAACCGTGCGGCGCGGCACACGTCGAACGTGGCGTCTGGGAACCGAAGCGCCTGCACATCCCCGACCTCAAACGTGAGAGGGACCGTGTGTTCGCTGGCGCGTCGCCGGGCTTCGGCGATCATGGCTTCGCTCGCGTCGAGCCCGACAAGGCGGCCAGCCGGGCCGACGATGTCCACGAGGTCGAACACATCGGTCCCAGGGCCGCAGCCGACTTCGAGGACCGCCGCTCCTGGTGCCAGTAGCATCCTCTCAAGCATGAGCCGCTTGCTCGCCTGGATGCCTGCGGGCTTTTGCGCCTCGTCCATGAACCGGACGAAGAAATCAGGATCGTTGGTGCGGTCGACTTGCGTGAAAAGCCTGGTATGGGGATGCGTGCTCACCCGGATCCTCCTGACTTGACACCCAGGACCCTCTAAGTCTGCCCTGACCCTGGCCACTCCGAGGCAGGCAACAGCCTGCCGCCATAGCAGCCCAGGAGGCCCGCGATGGACGCGAGCGACAACACCGGCAAGGCCAGGACGCCCGGGCAGGCACCCGGCACCAACGACGACACGGCGATGGGGGTCTCCAGCGCGGCCAGCGACCGCCCGTTCGGGCCGGATGGGGCCACCATCCTGGCCACCGAGCACTGGAGCCTGCTCGGGACGCGGTCGCTGATCTGGAACGAAGCGATGAGCCGCACCACGCTCTTCCTGACCGTGCTGTCCGCCTCGATTGTCGCGCTCGCCCTGCTGGCCGACGCGACCGGCTTCGGTCGGCGCACCACCGCGGTCGCCCTGGTCCTGCTGCCCGTGGTGTTCCTGCTCGGCCTCGCCACCTACGGCCGCCTGATCCAGATCAACAGCGAGGACGTGGCCATCACCCTGGCCATGAACCGGCTCCGGTACGCCTACCTGGTCATGGCCCCCGACCTCCGGCCCTACTTCTCCACCGGCCACCACGACGACGAACGAGGGGTCGCAATGACCTACCTGCTGGGCAGGGGCAGCGAGCTGCAGACATGGCCGCACTTCCTGGTCACCACGCCGACCATCGTGGCGACCGTGGACGCCGCCGTCGCGACCGCCATCGTGGTGCTGGCCGGTCTGGCCGTCGAGGCCCCGACCGGTGCCGTCGTGGCCGCCGGAGTGGTCGCATTCCTGGTCATCTGGGGAGCACTGTTCTCCCTCCAACGGCTGAACCTGGGGGCGCTCCGCCATGCCAGCACACGCTTCCCCACCCCACCAGACGACTCCTGAGCCATTGGAGATGCACGCTCCCAAGCCCATCAGCGAAGCGTGTCTCCGACGGACGGCTCGACTTCGGGATCGGCGTCGGCGGCCTGCCGTGTCCTACGACGACCCCGCGTTGACGCGGGAGACCCTGGGACAGCTCGTTGGCGCGGGCTTCTCGCACCTCGTACTCAACCTGGCGGCCCCCCTACCCGAACCAGGTCGCCCGGTGGGTCGCCGACAAGTTGATCATCCCAACACGCGGCCATCTGGACCACGGCCAGTAGCGCCGATCGTGCCAGGCGGTGGTGGCGCTTCAACACCGTATGCCAGGGCCCGAACCCATACCTCCTGGCCGTCGGGCTGGCTACCCTAGTGGGGTGACCATTGAGCTGACCCTGCTGCCGCGGGTGGCCTACCGCGGCCGTGAGGTCACCA
>JASLIH010000199.1 GCA_030152105.1 Actinomycetes bacterium | reverse complement strand
GATGACCATCGTCGCCCGCAGCCTGACCGACCCCCCCGCCATCACCCGCATGCTCAGCCTGGACCAGCTCCAGGCCCTCCAGGCCCACACCGCCACGGTCTATGTCGACCGCCTGGTCGCCGAGTACGCCGTCGCCCTGTGTGACGCCACCCGCCACCCCGCCACCTACCAACTCCCCGACCTGGCCGGCTACATCGCCTATGGCGCCAGCCCACGGGGGTCGATCAACCTGGTCGCCGCCGCCCGAGCGCTGGCCGTGCTCCGAGGCCGCAGCTACGCCCTCCCCCAAGACGTCCAGGAACTCGCCCGCGACGTCCTCCGCCACCGCCTCGTCCTGACCTACCAGGCCCTGGCCGAACAAGTCACCCCCGACACCCTCCTCACCGCCGTCCTGAACGCCATCCCCCCACCCCGCATCGACCTCGCCCGAGAACAACCAGCATGAACGATCCTCTCGGCATCACCCGCACGCCCGACCGGCCGGGACCCGGGCCGGCCCCGGAGGCGCTGCTGCGCGCCCTCGACGTGGTCGTCCGTCGCCGGATCGAGGCCATGCTCACCGGGGACCACCGCTCCAGCACCATCGGCATCGGGACCGAGCTGGCCCAGATCCGCCTGTACCAGCCGGGCGACGACGTCCGCCGGATCGACTGGAACGTCACCGCCCGGACCGGCGACATCCATGTCCGCGACCAGATCGCCGAGCGGGCCCTGGTCAGCTGGCTGGTCCTGGACACCTCGCCGTCGATGAGCTTCGGCACGGCCGACCGGCGCAAGGCCGACGTGGCCGAGGGGGTCGCCCTGGCCGTCGGCCACGTCGGCACCCGGCACGGCAACCGGCTCGGCCTGATCACCTTCGGCGACGCCAAGCCGGTGACGATCCCGTCGCGGCAGGGCCGGGCCGGGCTGCTGGGCATGCTGGCCACGGTCCGCCGGGAGCCACAGCTCGAGGGTGGCGGAGCCACCTCGCTGGGGGAGGCGCTGGCCCGGACGGGGCGGCTGGCCTCCAGCCGCTCCCTGGTCTTCGTGGTCAGCGACTTCCGAGGGCCGCGCGACTGGCGGCGTGAGCTGATTGAGCTGGCCGGCCGCCACGACGTGGTCGCGGTCGAGATCCGTGACCCGCGCGAGCAGGAGCTGCCCGACGTCGGCGAGCTGTGGCTGGTCGACCCCGAGACGGGCCGCCAGCTGCGGGTCGACACCAGCCGGCGCCGGCTGCGGGAGCGGTTCGCGACCGCCGCGGCCACCGAGCGGGCCGAACTGGCCTCGCTGCTCGGGGCGTCGGGGGCCGACCACGTCGTGCTGTGGACCGCGGGCGACTGGCTGCGCAGCTTCGCCGGGTTCCTGCGCCACCGGGTGACCGGGCCGGGCAGCGCCCGCGGCCCGGCCCCGGTCCAGTGGGGCCCGGAGGCGGCCCACGCCGGTGGCTCGGCCGACGTCGGCGCCGGCGTCCAGCCGGGGCCTGGTGCCCCGGTCACCACCGGCGGCCCGCCCGGCCCCGGCTCCCCCTACGCTCGCCCGGGACCGCCGCGATGAATCGGGACGCCGTAACGTGAGCGTGGAGTGGCCGGGACTGCTCTGGGCGCTCCTGCTCGTCCCGGTCGCGCTGGCCGCCTACCTGCTCGCGCAGCGGCGCCGCTCCCGCTACACGGTCCGCTTCACCAACCTCGACCTGCTGGCCAACGTGGTCAGCGCCAAGCCGGGCTGGCGCCGCCACGTCCCCCCGGCGTTCTACCTGCTCGCCCTGGCCGCCCTGGTGGTCAGCCTGGCCAGGCCCCAGGCGCTGGCCCTGGTGCCCAAGGAGCAGGCGACGATCGTCCTGGTCATGGACGTGTCCGGGTCGATGAACGCCACCGACGTGCAGCCGACCCGGCTGATCTCCTCCCAGCGGGCCGCCACCCAGTTCATCGAGCAGCTCCCGGACAAGTTCCGGGTCGGGATCGTGTCGTTCGCCTCCACCGCCCAGACCCTGACCCGGCCGACCACCGACCGGCCGGCGGTCTACGAGGCGGTGGCGTCGCTGCATGCCGAGGGGGCGACCGCCATGGGCGACGGGATCGAGCGGGCCCTCGACGTCAAGCGGCCGCCGACGCCGCCCTCGACCGGCAGCGACGTCCGTCCGGCACCCAACCCCGGGGCGACCGGGGGCGACGCCCCCCTGATCGTGCTGCTGCTGTCCGACGGGGCCAACACCCAGGGCCGGACCCAGCCGATGGAGGCCGCCTCCGACGCCAAGGCGCTCGGGGTGCCGGTCTTCACCATCGCGCTCGGCACCGACCAGGGGATGGTCGACGTGCCCGACGAGACCGGCGCCCTGCGCCGGATCCCGGTGCCGCCAGACAAGCTCACCCTCCAGCGGATCGCCGAGACCACCGGGGCCCGCTTCTTCGCCGCCCCCAGCAGCGGCGACCTCAAGGACATCTACCGCGAGCTCGGCTCCAAGATCGGGTTCGTCAAGGAGAAGCAGGAGATCACGGTGGTCTTCGCCGCCACCGGCCTGCTGTTCCTGGTCGCCGGGGCGACCATGTCGCTGGCCTGGTTCAGCCGGTTCCCGTAAGGCCCGTCTCGCCGTCCACCTCCGGCGCCGGCAGCCGCCGGTCCAGGTCGGTGGCCCGGCCGGCGGCCTCGGCCAGGCGGCCGTCGAACCGGTCGAGGCGGTGGGCGGCGTCCTGCCAGCGGTCCCTGGCCCGTCCGAGATGGCGGCCGACCAGCTCGAAATGGGTGCGGAACCCGTCCAGGTCGCCGCGCAGGGCGGCAAGGGCGTCCAGCACCCGGCGGGCGTTCTCCTCGACCCGGAGCCCCTTGAGCCCGACCCCGACCGAGACCAGGTAGGCGTACAGGGTCGTCGGCGAGGCCGGGAAGACCCGCCGCTCGACCGCGTAGCGCCAGCAGGAGTCCCCCGGCGGGTCCTCGCGCAGGAACTCGTAGAACACCGCCTCCGACGGCAGGTAGCAGAGGGCGAAGTCGTAGGTGCCCTCGTCGGGGCAGATGTACTTGTCGGCGATGGCGTCGACGTGCCGGCGGGCGTCGCGGGTGAAGGCGCGCCGGTGCAGCGCCCTGGCCGCGTCGCCCTCGTGGCTCGTGCTCATGCGGGCGAACGCCTCCAGCGGGAACTTGGAGTCGACCGCGACCATCGCCTCGCCGACCACCAGCACCGCGTCCACCCTGGCCCCGGAGCGGAACACGTGCTGGGTCCGGTAGGCGTTGTGGGGCAGTCCCTGGGCCAGGAGCTGCTCCAGCAGCAGCTCCCCGAGCGCGCCTCTGGCCTGGGGCGGGCGCAGCAGGTCCTCGAGCCGGCTCAGCCCGCGGGCCTGCTCCAGGACCTGCTCGGCCACCCCGGCGACCACGGCAACCCGCTCCCGCACCTGGGCGGCCGTGTCGGCGGCCCGCGCCTGGGCGTCCTGGACGCTGTCCAGCCCCAGGTACAGCCGCCGGTCGAGGTCGACAAGGCGCCGGTCCAGGCTGTCGGAGATCCCGGCCAGCCGCCGGTCCAGCTCCTTGCCCCCGCCCCCGTCGCCACCCCGGCCCCAGCGCCCGAGCACCAGCCCCGCCACCGCCCCGGCGAGCAGGCCGATCACCACCGTCTCCCAGCGCACGGCCGCGTCCTTCCGTCTCTGATCCACCGGGGTACCCCCCCTGGGGTTCCCCGCACCCCCCTCCGGGGAACCCCAGAGGGGTGCCCCGGACCCCGCCCGATCCACCGGGGCACCCCCCTGGGGTTCCCCGGACCCCTCCGGGGGTCCGAGTTGGCCGGGACCCTACCAACAGGGTGCGACAACCACCCTGCTGGAGGGCTCAGTTCTGGGTGGCGGCGGCCAGGGAGGCCGGAGGCTCGGGGCCGCACATGGCGGCGGCCGCCGCGACCAGGGCCCCGAAGCGCCTGGCGAAGCCGGCCAGGTCGACCTGTCCTGGCGGCAGGCCGGCCAGCTCCTGGATCAGGGTGTCGCGCTCGTGCCACAGCAGCCGGCCGAGCTCGGCCCGGGGTGCCCAGTCGCCCCAGTCGACCCCTTCCCACCAGGCGGCGAAGACGAAGCCGAGCTGGGCGGCGTCGGGCAGGTCGAGGAACTCG
>JASLIH010000150.1 GCA_030152105.1 Actinomycetes bacterium | reverse complement strand
GCCTCGGCGAACTGACGGGTGCGGCTGGGCCGGACGAACACGATCTGGCCCTGGGCCAGCTCCAGCTCCTCGGCGTCCTCGCGCGACAGCTGGGCCTGGAGGCGCTGGCCGTCGTGCAGCACCAGGTCGGCCCGGACCTCGAAGCCGAGGTGGACCAGCCGCTCCACCATGGCCTCGGAGGTGGTGCCGTTGGGCTGGCGCCGGACCTCGACGTCGTGGGGGCGGATGAACAGCTCGCCCAGGCGGGTGACCGGGCCGACGAACCCCATCACGAAGGCGTTGGAGGGGTGCTCGTAGAGGTCGCGGGGGCCGCCGACCTGCTCGACCCGGCCGTGGTTCATGACCACGATCCGGTCGGCCACCTCCATGGCCTCCTCCTGGTCGTGGGTGACGAACACGGTGGTCACGTGGACCTCGTCGTGGAGGTGGCGCAGCCAGGCGCGCAGCTCCTTGCGGACCCGGGCGTCGAGGGCCCCGAACGGCTCGTCCAGCAGCAGCACGCTCGGCTGCACGGCCAGGGAGCGGGCCAGGGCCATGCGCTGGCGCTGGCCGCCCGAGAGCTGGGACGGGTAGCGGTCGGCCAGCCCGGGCAGCTGGACCAGCTCCAGCAGCTCCTCGACCCGGGCCCTGATCTCGGCCTTGGGCCGGCGGGCCACCTTGAGCCCGAAGGCGACGTTCTCGCGCACCGTCATGTGCTTGAAGGCGGCGTAGTGCTGGAACACGAACCCGACCCCGCGCCGCTGGGGCGCCAGATTGGTGGCGTCGCGGCCGTCGATCTCGACGCTGCCGGCGTCGGGCCGCTCCAGCCCGGCGATCACCCGCAGCAGGGTCGACTTGCCGCTGCCGCTGGGGCCGAGCAGGGCGGTCAGGGAGCCGCTGGGGATCTCCACCGACACGTCGTCCAGGGCGGTGAAGTCCCCGAAGCGGCGGATCGCGTTGCGAACGAGAATGGACATCTAGCGACCTTCCTTGCGTTGGAGCCGGGTCATTGCCAGCAGGACGAGCAGGGCGAGCACAGCAAGGGTGAGCGAGGCGGCGTAGGCGCCGGTGAGGTCGAAGGCCTCGAAGCGGTTCTCCACGTACAGGGTGAGGGTCTCGGTCTGGCCGGCGAGGCGGCCGGACACGATCGTGACCGCGCCGAACTCGCCAAGGGCCCTGGCGGTGGTCAGGACCACTCCGTAGGCCACCCCCCAGCGGATCGCGGGCAGGGTGACCTGGAGGAACGCCCGCAGCGGCGAGGCCCCCAGGGTCCAGGCGGCCTCCTCCTGGTCGGTGCCGACCTCGCGCAGGACCGGCGCCACCTCCCGGACCACATAGGGCAGGGAGACGAACACGGTGGCCAGGACCATGCCCGGGAGCGAGAAGATGACCTGGACGCCGTGCTCGGCCAGCCAGCCGCCGAGCCAGCCGGCCTGGCCGTAGACCAGGATGAGGGCCAGCCCGATGACCACCGGGGAGATGGCGAAGGGCAGGTCGATGACGGCGTCCAGCAGCCGCCGCCCCCAGAAGCGCTGGCGGACCAGCACCACCGCGCAGATGATCCCGAACACGGTGTTGAGGGGCACGACGATGGCCGCGATCAGCAGCGACAGCCAGAAGGCGTGGAGCGCGTCCGGGGTGGTGATCGCCTGCCAGACCGGGACGATGCCGTCACCGAAGGCCCGCCAGATGACCGCCCCGACCGGCACGAGCAGGATGACAGCCAGGTAGCCGAGGGCCAGGACCCGCAGCGGCAGCCGGCCCGCCTTACGCGTCGGCATGGCGGGTCCTCCGCTGGAGCAGGTTGAGGCCGGCCAGGACCAGCACCGAGGTCGCCAGCAGGACCACCGACACGGCGGCGGCGCTGCCGACGTCGTCGTTCTCGACCAGGGAGAACACGTGCACCGAGGCGACCTCGGTCCGGTAGGGGATGTTGCCCGACAAGATCACCACCGAGCCGAACTCGCCCACCGCCCGGGCGAAGGCCAGGGCCGCGCCGGCCAGCAGGGCCGGGGCGATGGTCGGGAGCACGATCCGCCGGAAGCTGGTCAGCGGGCCGGCGCCCAGGCAGCGGGCCGCCTCCTCCATGTCCGGCTCCATGGTCATCAGCACCGGCTGGACCGAGCGGACGACGAACGGCAGGGTGACGAAGGCCAGGGCGAGCAGCACCCCGGCCCGGGTGTAGCCGATGTTGACCCCGACCGGGCTGCTGCTGCCGTACAGGGCCAGCAGGGTGATCCCGGCCACGATCGTCGGCAGGGCGAACGGCAGGTCGATGAGGGCGTTGACGACCCGCTTGCCCGGGAACTCGTCGCGGACCAGCACCCAGGCGATGACCGTGCCCATGACCACGTTGCCGGCCGCCACCGCCAGGGACACCGCGAAGGTCAGGCGCAGCGCGGCCAGGGCCTGGGGCTGGGTGGCGGCCTCCCAGAACGCGCCCCAGCCGTCGCGGCCGGAGCGCCAGACGACCGCCGTCAGGGGCAGGACGACGACCAGGCTGAGATAGAGGGTGACGGTGCCGCGCAGCAGCGCGGCACCGCCCCGTACCTCCCGGCCGGCGCTCCGCCGGGCGAGCGTGCTAGCTGCCAACCGACACCCCGACCTTGCGCTCGATGTCGGCCACGATCCCGGCCTCCTTGTCGAAGAACTTCTTGTTCACATCGGACCAACCGCCCAGGTCCTTGATGGTGAACAGGCCCGCCGGCTCGGGGAACTTGGCGCTGGCCGCGGCCGCCTCGTTGACCGGCCGGTAGCCGCGCTCGGCGTACAGCCGCTGGGCCGGCTCGGACCGCAGGAACTCGACGAAGGCGCTGGCCGCGGCGGCGTTCTTGGACTTGGTGGCGACCGCGATCGGGTTCTCGATCAGGATGGTGTCGTCCGGGACCACGTAGTCGACCGGCTGCTCCTTCTGCTGGGCGTTGATGGCCTCGTTCTCGTAGGCCAGCATCACGTCGCCCTTGCCGCCGATGAAGGTCTGCAGCGCCTCACGGGCCGACTTGTCCTGCACGGGCACGTGGCGGAACAGCTCCAGCAGGTAGCCGGCGGCCTGCTCGGGGGTCTTGCCGGCCTGCAGCTGGGCGCCGTAGGCGGCCATGATGTTCCACTTGGCCCCGCCCGAGGTGAACGGGTTCGGCTCGATGACCTCGACACCCGGCTTGATCAGGTCGTCCCAGGTCTTGATGCCCTTGGGGTTGCCCTTGCGGACGATGAAGGCCACCACCGAGTTGGTGATCATGCCCTTGTGCTCGTCGGCGTTCCAGTCCTTGGCGACCAGGCCGGCGTCGGCCAGCTTGGTCATGTCCGGCTCAAGGGCCAGGGTGACGACGTCGGCGGCCAGGCCGTTCTGGACAGCGCGGCTCTGGTCGCCCGAGGCCCCGTAGGACTGGGAGAACCCGACGCCCTTGCCGGCCTCGGTCTTCTGGAACTCCGGGATCAGCTGCTCGTAGGCCTCCCGGGGGGTCGAGTAGGCGACCAGCGTCAGCTTGTCGCTCCCGCCGCCCGACCCGCCGCAACCGGCGGCCAGCAGCATCCCCGCGGCCAGCAGGCCGGCGGCGAACTTGACGCGGACCTTCATCGCTCCTCCGATCGTGATTACCACTTTCTCTACTTGGTTGATGGAGAATGACACGGTGAAGGGGCGAGGGCGCTGCGTCAAGTGGCCGAAACGGCCTAGTGCAGCTGAGTGGTCCCCGCCCGACGGCCGGCGGCGGTTCCCTGGCGCGACGCCATGGGGAACAATGCGCCCATGCATGTGTCAGCGAAGGCCGACTACGCCGTCCGGGCGGCGATCGAGCTGGCCGCGGCCGAGGCCGGGCCCGTCAAGGGCGACCGGATCGCCGAGGCCCAGCAGATCCCGCTCAAGTTCCTCGAGAACATCCTCTCCGACCTGCGCCATGCCGGCTACGTGCAGAGCCAGCGGGGGGCCGAGGGCGGCTACTGGCTGGCCGAGCCGCCCCACACCATCACCCTGGCCGACATCATCCGGGCCGTGGACGGGCCGCTGGCCAACGTCCGCGGGGCCCGGCCGGAGTCGGTCGAGTACTCGGGCAGCGCCAGCAAGCTGGTCGAGGTCTGGATCGCGGTCCGGGTGAGCCTGCGCAGCGTGCTCGAGCGGGTCACCCTGGCCGACCTGGTCGCCGGGGTCCTGCCGGCCGAGGTCAAGGAGCTGATCAGCGACGCCGACGCCTGGGTGTCGCGCTCGGCCGGCGGGCACACCCCGCCGCCACCGGCCCGGCGGGCCCGCGCCTAGGTGAAGGCGGCCAGGCCGGTGACGGCCTGGCCCAGGATCAGGCTGTGGACCTCGCTGGTGCCCTCGTAGGTCAGCACCGACTCGAGGTTGTTGGCGTGCCGGATCACCGGGTACTCGAGGGTGACGCCGTTGGCGCCGAGGATCGTGCGGGCCGTGCGGGCGATGGCCAGGGCCTCACGGACGTTGTTGAGCTTGCCCAGGCTGACCTGTTCTGGGGCGAGCCGGCCCTCGTCCTTCAGCCGGCCCAGGTGCAGGGCCAGCAGGGTGCCCTTGGACAGCTCGACCAGCATGTCGGCCAGCTTCTGCTGGGTGAGCTGGAACCCGCCGATGGGCCGGTCGAACTGCTCCCGGGTCCTGGCGTACTCGAGCGCGCTCGCAAAGCACGCCCTGGCCGCCCCCATCGACCCCCAGATGATCCCGAAGCGGGCCTCGTTCAGGCACGACAGGGGGCCGCGCATGCCCCGGACCTCGGGCAGCACGGCGTCGGCGGGCAGCCGGCAGTCCTCAAGGACCAGCTCGGAGGTGACCGAGGCCCGTAGCGACAGCTTGCGGCCGATGTCGCTGGTGGTGAACCCGGGGGTGCCGGCCGGGACCAGGAAGCCGCGCACGCCCTCGTCGTCGGTGCGGGCCCAGACCACGGCCACGTCGGCGATGCCGCCGTTGGTGATCCACATCTTGGTGCCGTTGAGCACCCAGTCGCCGCCGTCGCGGCGGGCGCTGGTCCGCATCCCGGCCGGGTTGGAGCCGAAGTCGGGCTCGGTGAGGCCGAAGCAGCCGATCGCCTCGCCGGCGGCCATGGGCGGCAGCCAGCGCCGCTTCTGCTCCTCGGAGCCGTACCGCCAGATCGGGTACATGGCCAGCGAGCCCTGGACCGAGACGAAGCTGCGGGCCCCGGAGTCGCCGGCCTCCAGCTCCAGGCAGGCCAGGCCGTAGCTGACGGCGTTGGTGCCGGCGCAGCCGTAGCCCTCCAGGTGCATGCCCAGCAGGCCGAGGTCGCCGAGCTCCTTGGCCAGCTCCCGGGGCAGCTCGCCGCGCTCGAACCAGCCGGCGATCTCGGGCAGGATCCGGTCGGCGACAAAGCCGCGGGTGGTGTCGCGGATCAGCCGCTCCTCCTCGCTGAGCAGCCGGTCCAGGTCGAGGAAGTCCAGGGCGGGTGGGGGGCTCATGGGTGCTCCTCGGGCTCCGGGTCGGGGACGACGGCGATCCCGACCAGCTCGACCTTGGCCGCCGGGTCGAACAGCCCGGCGACCTCGAACAGGGCCGTGGCCACATAGTGGCGGCCCAGGTGGCGGCGGTAGATGGCGCCCAGCTGGCCGCGGGTGGCCCGGTAGTCGTCGACCTCGCTGGTGTAGATGTGCAGCGACACCAGGTGTTCGGGCGACCCGCCGGCTGCGGCCAGGGCGGCGACCAGGTTGCCGGCGGCCACGTCGAACTGCTCGGCCAGGGTCGCCCCCCGGATGACCCCGTCGGGCCCCTGGGCGGCCTGCCCGCCCAGGTAGACGGTCCGGCCGGGGGTGGCCACGACCGCGTGGGCGAACCCGACCGCCGGGGCCAGCCCCTCGGGGTTCACCACCCGGTGCGGGGTCGGCTGGCGGCGCTCCTCCCCTCCACCCACGGCTCCCGGTGCGCCCGCCCGCATCATCGCCCCCGCCAGGTGGGGGAGCGGCCCTGGGTGAAGGCGGCGTAGAACTCGCGGTGGTCCTCGGAGGTGAGCAGCAGGGCCTGGGTGACGGCCTCCAGCTCCAGCGCCCCGGCCAGGGGCAGGTCGAGCTCGCGGGCGAGCAGGACCTTGGTGGCGGCATAGGCCAGGGCCGGGCCGTCGGCCAGCCGCCGGGCCAGCTCGCCGGCCTGGTCGATCAGCCGGTCGTCGTCGACCACCTGGTTGGCCAGGCCGAGGGCGGCCGCCCGGTCGGCGTCGACCCGGTCCCCGAGCAGCAGCAGCTCGGTCGCCCGTCCCAGCCCGACCAGCCGGGGCAGCAGGTAGGCGCAGCCCATGTCCGCCCCGGCCAGCCCGACCCTGGTGAACACAAAGGCCAGGGAGGCCGAGCGGGCCAGCACCCGGAGGTCGGCGGCCAGGGCGATGACGGCGCCGGCCCCGGCCGCGACCCCGTTGACGGCGGCCACCACCGGCAGGGGCAGCTCCCGCAGGCCCTGGACGACGGCCCCGGTCATGCGGGTGAACTCGAGCAGCTCCCGGGGCCCCATGGCCTGGAGGGCCCCGATGATGTCGTGCACGTCCCCGCCCGAGCAGAACCCGCGGCCGCGGCCGGTCAGGACCAGGACCCGCACCCCGTCCCGGCGTGGCAGCTCGGCCAGCAGGTCGCGCAGGTCGGCGTAGACCTCGAAGGTGAGGGCGTTGAGCCGTTCCGGCCGGTCGAAGGTGACGGTGGCCACCCCGGCCTCCTCGGCGTAGGCGAAGTGCTCCCACCGCTCGGTGCGCCCCGCCGAACCCTCGAACGGGCTCAAGGCCGTCCCTCCTCGCCCTCGGAGTCGCCGGGCCCCACGGTATCGCGGAACAGCTCGCGGGCGATGATGCCGCGCTGGATCTCGGAGGTGCCCTCGTAGATGCGGGGGGCACGGACCTCGCGGTACAGGTGCTCCAGCAGGTGCCCGCGCTCAAGGGCCCTGGCTCCCAGGACCTGCACGGCCTGGTCGACCACGGCCTGGGCGGTCTCGGTGGCGTACAGCTTGGCCATGGCCGCCGCCCCGGTCACCCCGGGAGCGGCCGGGTCGGCGTCATAGCGGCTGGCCGCCTCGTAGACAAGGAGCCGGGCCGCCTGGGTCCGGGTCGCCGCCTCGGCCAGGGCGTGGGCCACCGCCTGGAACTCCCGCAGCGGCCGCCCGAACGCCCGCCGCCGGGCCGCGTGGGCCACGGCCACCTCCAGCGCCGCCTGGGCCATCCCCACCGCGAACGCCCCCACGCTGGGCCGGAACCGGTCAAGGGTCGCCATGGCCACCCCGAACCCCTGGTCGACCCGCCCGAGCACCTGCTCGGGCCCGACCCGCACCCCGTCCAGCTCGAGGCGCCCGATCGCATGGGGGGCGAGCAGCTCGAGCGCCTCCCCACCCAGCCCGGGCGCATCCCCGGGCACGACGAACGCGGTGATCCCCCGCGACCGGCTGCCCGGCGTCGTCCGGGCGAACAGGGTGTACACGTCGGCCTCGGGAGCGTTGGAGATCCACGCCTTGGTCCCGCTGAGCCGGAACCCCGCCCCGTCCGGCTCGGCCCGCAGCTCCAGCCCACCCGCGTCCGACCCGGCCGCCGGCTCCGACAGCGCGAACGCCGCCACCGCCCGCCCCGCCACCAGCTCAGGAAGCAGCCGCCCCCGCACTCCCAAGCTCCCCCAGACCGCGACCGGGTACCCACCCAGCCCCTGCAGGGCCAGGGCCGTCTCGGCCTCGGTCGACTCCCGAGCCAGCGCCTCCCGCAGCAGGCACAGCTCCATCGCCGACGCCCCACCCCGCCCGTCCGGCGCGGCCGGCAGCACGCGCCCCAGCAGCCCATGCTCCCCGAGCGCCCCCACCAGCCCCCGGTTCACCCGCCCCGCCCGCCCCGCGGCGGCCAGCGGGACCAGCACCTCCCTGGCCAGTTCCCGTACCTCACCCACCAGCCGTTCCTGCGCAGCGCTGAGCGCAAATGGCCGCTCCGCGCCACCCGTCACGAGGATCCTCCCGGTCCAACCAACCCACGCCGACCCGGCGGAGGGGGAGCGTAGCCCACGACGAGGTTGGATGCCGGGTGTTGTCCACAGCCCCGCGAGGTGCGGTTCGCTAGCGGTGCCGCAGCCAGAGCGACGCCGAGGCCGGCTGGACGGTCTGGTCGACCACGCCCAGGAGCTCGGCCGAGAGGGTGTCGAGGTCGACCTGGTCGCGGAGGCGGCCGCTGAAGCGCTCGACGGTGCGGGCGGCATCGTAGCGGCGGCGGTTGAAGCGCCGGTCGACCAGCTCCTGGACCCGGCGGCGGGCCGGCTGGAACAGGGCGGCGACGGCCAGGGTGGAGGCGGCCACGGCCAGGGCGGAGTCGCCGGTGGCCGGGTCGAGCAGCTCCCCGAGCAGGAACACCAGACCGGCGTAGACCCCGATCAGCAGGGCGGTGAGCAGGCCGTAGACCAGGGTGCGGTTGATCAGCCGGTCGATGTCGTAGAGCCGGTACTTGAAGACGGCGACCGCCACCGACACCGGGATCAGGCCGAACAGCGGGAACAGGTAGCCGGCGCCGAGGGCAAGGGTGGTGGTGACGAACACCAGCACCACCGTCACCACGGTGTAGACGAACCACTTGACCTGCTGGCGCTCTTCGCCCGAGGCGCGGCGCAGGCGCAGCACCAGCGACACCAGCGCGGTGGCCAGCACGAGCAGCTGGCCTGGAAGCAGCCATTCGAACACGGCGTCGGCCAGGCCGGCGACCGGCAGGCGCACCGGCGGGGTGGCCTCCGGGTAGTAGAGCTCGACGGATCCCGGGGCGAGGGCGGCGGCAAGCGCCAGCACCAGGTAGACGGCCACGACGAACCAGGCGAACGGCCGCCAGCGTGGCGACGGCAGCCGCCCGTGGGGGAACAGCAGCAGCAGCAGGGCGAGGAGCCCGAACGCGGGGTGCCAGATCACGCCCTCGGCCCAGCCGACCCAGCTGGGGCCGGGCAGCGAGCCGGGGTCGCGGACCAGGCCCCGATTGACATAGGCACCGGTGAAGGAGCCGAGGGCCATCACCATGCCCCAGCCGAGCAGCAGCCAGCCGACCGGGTTGGCGGGCCGGCGGCCGGCGAGGAACGCCCCGGTGGTGATGAAGACCAGGCTGAGGACGGCCAGGATCCCTTCCTCGCCGGCCGTCACCTGGACCGTGTTGACGGCCAGGGCGGCCACGATCAGCGCCAGGGCCAGCCCCCACAGCCCCCAGGCCAGCCGGACGGCGGCCCGGGGGGTCACGACTCGCTGGCGCGCCGCCGGATGAAGGGCCGGCGCAGCCAGCGCACCGGCGTGCCCAGGGTCCAGACGAAGGTGCGGACGGCCGCGTTCTTGGAGAGGTTGCCGGCCTTGCGCCACTGGCGGCGGCGGTCGACGCAGACCACCTGGGACCGGACGTCGGGCTCGACCCCGAAGTGGCGGGCCAGGTTCTCGGCCGTCTCGATCCAGAACCGGCTGTTCAGGCGGTTGCCGCCGAACACGTAGCCGAGCTCGTACAGGGGGTCGTTGGTGCGCTCCAGGGCCTGGATCTGGACGACGGTGACGCCGTCCTCGAGCTCGGCCGAGAAGGTGATCCAGCCGGCCAGCATGTGCCCCTCGGGGGTCATGAGGGTGAACGACTCGTCGTCGGCGTACAGCACCAGCACCCCGGTGGACAGCTTCATCCGGCCGGGCAGGCCCAGGTTGAGCAGCGCCACCTCGCCGGGGGCGATGCCCTCGAGGGGGGCGTAGAACCAGTTGCGCTCGGGCCAGAACCGCTGGAACTCGGTCTTCCAGGTCCTGATGACCTCGGCCGGGGTGACGTCGGCGCCGCGCAGCTCGACCCGCATCGTCTTCTGCCACATCTTGCCGAAGCCCTGGACCGGGCCGACCACCCGGCGGCCGGTGACGTTGAGGTTGACCGCCTCCGGCGGCACCTCGCCCAGCTTCAGGGTGGTGACGTTCTTGGCCCAGAAGGCGGCGTCTCTCGACGTGGGCGGGGTGGCCTCGTCAGAGGTGACGGGCTGTTCGGTGGTCATCGGGGTGCTCCTCAGGTCATGGCGCGTCGGCGTCGGCGAACGCCTCGGCCTCGCTGTCGAAGATGCCGATCGCCTCGTCCAGGCGGGTCAGCTCGAAGATCTGGCGGTAGTGCTCGTTGAGCCCGAAGGCGACCAGCCGCTGGCGCTGGCGGTTCGCCCGGACCAGCAGCGTCACCAGCATCCCGATGCCGCCACTGTTCATGTACTCGAGACCGCTGAAGTTGAGGACGATCGTGCGGGTGAACTTGCCGCTCGCCCTCGTGTAGGCGTCGGCCAGGGCCTTCTCGGACGACGCGGTCACGTCGCCCTTGAAGTCGATGACGCTGGCCCGGCTCGACAGCTCCCGGACATCGGTGATGAGGCTGCCCTCGGTCATTGCTTGGCCCTCCCTTTTTCGCTGGACCGGCGGGTTCAGGTGGAGACAGTGGCGGAGACGGCGCTGTCCTCGTCGGCGTAGATCCCCATGAAGTCGCTCAGGCGGGTGATGGCGAAGATCTGGCGGTAGTGCTCGCTGAGCCCGAAGGCACGCACCGTCCGGTGCTCCTTGCGGGCCCTGGCCAGCAGCCCGACGATCAGGGCGATGCCGGTCGAGTTGATGTAGTCGACGTCGGCGAAGTTCAGCACGACCGTGCTCGGGTCGTCCTGGACCGCCCGCTCGTAGGCGGCCCCAAGGGCCTGGTCGGCACCGAGGTTGATCTCGCCGTGCAGGTCGATCACGCCGGTGCTGTCGTGGGATCGGACATCGGCCCCGAACTCAGCTCCGGGCATCAGGTGCCTCCTTGAGGTGCATGGTCAGCTCGATGGTGTGGTGGTGCTGGTCGACGGTGGTCTCCAGGCGGTCGACCATGTTCTGGATGAGGAACAGGCCCCAGCCCCGGGGTGTCTGGAGGCCGGCCAGCTTGGCCTCCAGGTCGGGCGTCTCGACCTCGGGGAGGACACGTTCGCCGCCCTGGTCGGTGATCCGCACCGTCACGTCGGTGTCGTCGGCGACCACGCTGACCACGACCGGCAGCTCCGGCCGGTTGCCGTTGCCGTGCTCGATGGCGTTCATGGTCGCCTCGCCGACGGCCGTCTTGAGCCGCTCCAGGCGGGGGCCGTCCAGCCCCAGCCCGGCCACCGCCTCGGCGACCTGGTCGATGGCCAGGCGCTCGTTGCCGGGCTCGCTGGCCACCTCGAAGGCGGCCAGCTGCCGCTCGGCGCCGCCGGGGGCGCCGGGGACGGCGGGGGCGTGGGCGGGCGCGCCGCCGGCGGCCCGCCGTCCCAGGGTGACCAGGGTGATGTCGTCCTCCTGCTCGACCTCGGGGCCGACGAAGTCCTGCAGCTCCTTGAGCAGCCGGTCGATCAGCACCTCGCCGTCGGAGGCCTCGCCGGTCAGGGAGGCCACCCGCGGGAAGCCGAACATCTCCCGCCGGGTGTTGTGGGCCTCGGCCAGCCCGTCGGAGTGGAGCAGGACCGTGTCGCCGGGGGCGAGGGTCGCCTCCTTCTCCTCGTACTCCATCTCGGGCAGCAGGCCGAGGGGCATGCCGGTGGCCCGCAGCTCGGTGACCCCGCCCTCGGTGCTGACATAGGGGACGTTGTGGCCGGCGTTGGCGTAGCGCAGCTGCCCGGTCTCGGGGTTGAGGACCGCGTACAGGCAGGTCACGAACATGTGCGCCGGCATCTCGTCCACCAGCAGGTTGTTGACCCTGGTGAGGACCTCGCTGGGGGCGATCAGGCGGGGCGCCTCGGCCCGCAGGATCGAGTGGGTGGTGGCCATGACCAGCGCCGCCGGGACGCCCTTGTCGGTCACGTCGCCGACCACGATCCCCAGCTGGCCCTCGGGCAGCTTGATGAAGTCGTAGAAGTCGCCGCCGACCTCGCGGGCCGGGCCGTAGAAGGCCGCGAACTCCCAGCCGCTCAGGTTGGGCAGCTCCTCGGGCAGGAACTGCTGCTGGATCAGCTGGGCGACCCGCAGCTCCTGCTCGATCCGCTCACGCTGGCGGACCTCGGCCTCCTGCTCGCGGACCAGCTGGGCGACCCGCACGGCCGGGGCGGCGTGGCCGGCCAGGTCGTTGAGCAGCTTGCGGTCGTCGGCTGAGTACTCCTGCTCGCTGCGCCGTGGGCCCAGGTTGAGCAGGCCGATCAGCTCGCCCTGGCTGACCAGGGGGACGACCAGCTTGATGCCGGCCTCGCGCAGGCCCTCGAGGGCGGGGGAGTCCAGTTGCAGTGCGCCGATGTCGACCGCCCCGGTCGCCCCCGAGAAGTAGGCGACCAGCGGGTCGTTGGGCGCGATCTCGACCGGCGGCGCCTCGACCCGCTCGGGCGGCGCGGCCACGGGCTCGGTCGAAGGCCGGACCCGCGGCTCGCGCCGCAGGACCCGCCGCAGGTTGCTCGGGATCGTGGTCATGGCACCTCCTTGGGAGCAGTTGTACCGTCCCACCGCTCCGGCATCGTTACGGAATCCGCTACGACGGGGGTCATGCGACCGTCCCGGGAACGTTACGGGCCGGGCCGGGTCGTGCCATGCTGACCGCGGAGCGCGGCCAGGGGAAGGGGGGTGCATGGCGGAGCTGCGGATCGCGCTGCTGGGGCCGCCGCGGGTGGAGCGGGACGGGGCGCCGATCGAGGTCGACACCCGCAAGGCCATCGCCCTGCTCGCCTACCTGGCCATGCACCCCGAGCGGCACGGCCGCGACGCCGTGGCCGGGCTGCTGTGGCCCGACTACGACACCGAGCACGCCAGGGGGGCGCTGCGGCGCACCCTGTCGACCCTGAACAAGGCGGTCGGGCCGGGGTGGCTGGCCGCCGACCGGACGACCGTCGGGTTCGCCCGGACCAGCTTCTGGCTGGACGTGGCCGAGTTCGAGGGGCTGCTGGCCGGCCGCCGCGACCACGGCCACCCGCCCGAGGACGCCTGCCCGGCCTGTGTCGCCCCGCTGGCCGCGGCGGCCGGGCTCCACCGGGGCGACTTCCTGGCCGGGTTCAGCCTGCGCGACAGCGCCAGCTTCGACGACTGGCAGTACTTCCAGGCCGAGCGGCTGCGGCGCGAGCTCGCGGGGACCCTGGAGCGCCTGGCCACGGCCCAGATCGGCCAGCACCACTGGGACGACGCGGTCGACGCCGCCCGCCGCTGGCTGGCCCTCGACCCGCTGCACGAGCCGGCCCACCGCCAGCTCATGCGGATCTACACCTGGAGCGGCCGCCGCGGGGCCGCCCTGCGCCAGTTCCAGGCCTGCCAGCGGGTGCTGGAGGAGGAGCTGGGGGTCGAGCCGCTGGAGGAGACGGTCGCCGTGCACGAGGCGATCCAGGCCAGCCGCCTCCCCCCGCCCCCCGACGTGATCCCCGCCCCGGCGGAGACTGTGGACAGCCCCGCTACCCGGGGCGCGCCGGAACCCCACCCGCCGGGTGTTGGGGCCCCTGCATGGGAGGGTAGCCCAACCGGGGAGGGGGGGCGTTCGGCTGTCCACAGCCCCCTGGTGCCGCTGGTCGGGCGGGACCAGGAGCTGGCGGCCCTGCTGGAGGCGTACGCACAGGTGGCCGGGGACGGACGGCTGGCGGTGATCGAGGGCGAGGCCGGGATCGGCAAGACCCGGCTGGCCGACGAGCTGGCCGGCCACGCCCGCTCCCTGGGGGCCTCGGTGGTCCGGGGCCGCTGCTATGAGGAGGAGGCCGGGGTCGCCTACGGGCCGTTCATCGAGGGGCTGCGTGGTGTCCTGGCCGCAGGCCCGTCGCTTGACCAGGTGCCGCGGCACTGGCTGGCCGAGGCCAGTCGGCTGCTGCCCGAGCTGGTCGAGGCCTACCCGGGGCTGCCCGAGCCGGGGCCGCTGGACGGGCCGGCGGCAGGGCGCCAGTTCTTCGAGGGGGTCAGCCAGGTCCTGCTGGCCGCCACCGCCGGGCCGGTGCCGGGGCTGCTCGTCGTCGACGACCTCCAGTGGGCCGACGAGGCCTCCCTGGACGTGCTCGCCTACCTGGTCCACCGGCTCGAGGGCCGCCCCCTGCTGGTGGTCGCCTGCTGGCGCTCCGAGCAGGTCCCGGCCGACGCCCGGCTGCGCCGGCTGGCCGCCGAGACCAGGCGGGCCGGCCGGGGCAGCGTGCTCGAGCTGTCCCGCCTGGACGCCGCCGGGGTGGCCGAGCTGGTCGCCGCCGTGGCCCCGGCCCGGGCCGGGGCGGCCGGGCTGCTGCACGAGCGGACCGAGGGGCTGCCGTTCCTGGTGCTGGAGTACCTGGCCGCCGTGGGGGAGGACGGCGAGCTGCCGGCGCTGCTCCCGGGCGGGGCCCGCGACCTGCTCGCGGCCCGGGTCCGCGGGGTCGGCGACGCGGCCCGGCAGGTGCTGGCCACCGCGGCCGTGCTCGGCCGCTCCTTCGAGGTCGACACCGCCCGGGCGGCCAGCGGCCGCAGCGACGAGGAGGCGGTGGCCGCCCTCGAGGAGCTGGCCGCCAGGGGCCTGGTCCACGAGGTCGCCGGGGACGTCTACGACTTCGGCCACGGGCTGGTCCGCGACCTCGTCTACGAGCAGACCAGCCTGGCCAGGCGGCGGCTGCTGCACCGCCGGGTAGGGGAGGCCCTGGCCGCCGCCGCCCGCGGCCGCCGTCCTCAGGAGCCGCCGGCGGCCTCGATCGCCAGGCACCTGGAGCTGGGCGGCGCCCCCGCCGAGGCGGCCGGCTACCACCGGCTGGCCGGCGACCAGGCCCGGGCGGTGTTCGCCAACCGTGAGGCGCTTGGCCACTACCGGGCCGCGGCCGGTCTCGGCCATCCCGACCCGGCCGGCCTGCACGCCGCCATCGGCGACCTGGAGACCCTGCTCGGCAACTACGACGCCGCCCTGGCCGCCTACACCGAGGCCGCCGGGGCGGCCGAGGACGGCGACCGCTGGGTCATCGAGCAGAAGCTGGGGGCCGTCTCGGCCCGCCGGGGCGACTGGGACGCGGCCGAGCGGCACCTGACCGCCGCCCTGGCCGCCCTTGGCAGCGCCGGCGCCGAGGCCCGCCGGGCCGGCCTGGCCGCCGACCGCAGCCTGGCCGCCCACCGCCAGGGCCGCGACGACGCCGCCGAGCAGCTGGCCAGGGACGCCCTCGACCTGGCCGCCGAGGCCGGCGACGCCGCCGCCCTGGCCAGGGCCCACGGCATGCTGGGCATGCTCGGGGCGGCCCGCGGCGACCACGACAACGCCCGCCGCCACCTGGAGCAGAGCCTGGCCCTGGCCGAGGCCCTGCCCGACCCCAGCGCCCGGGTCGCCGCCCTCAACAACCTGGCCCTGGCCCACCGGGCGACCGGCGAGGTCGACCTGGCCGTCGAGCACACCCGCACCGCCCTGGAGCTCTGCGCCCGCCAGGGCGACCGCCACCGCGAGGCCGCCCTCCACAACAACCTGGCCGACCTGCTCCACCTGGCCGGCCACCATGCCGAGGCCATGGACCACCTCAAGCAGGCGGTGGCGATCTTCGCCGAGGTCGGCGAGCCCGGCACCCTCGAACCGGAGATCTGGAAGCTCGTCTCCTGGTAGCCAGGGGTCACCCCGGCCCGGCCGGCGGTGACCGACGGCACCGCGACCCGGTGACGGCGGTCACCCGCCCTGCTTGGCCTGGTGGAGAACAATGACCAGACCGAGGTGCGACAGCTGGGGGGAAGATGGCGTTCATCGCCAAGTCAGCGGCTCCGGTCGCGCCCGCTGCGGCGGCGCGGCACTGGACCTTCGACCGCGCCGCCCTCGGCGGCCTCACCTCCTTTGTCGCGCCACCCGGGTACCTGCTGAGCGAGGGGCTGTTCGAGGCCCTGCAGCGGCAGGGCCGGCCGGTGATCTGGGTCCGGCTCGGGCCCGAGGACCGCGACCCCGGGACCTTCCTGCGCTCGCTGGTCGCGGCCGTCCAGCGCCACCACCCCGGCTTCGGCTGGGAGCTGGACACCGGGCCGGCCGGCGACCCGCCGGCGGCCGGCGGCTGGCCGGCCCGGTTCGCCCGGCTGGCCGGGGCCGTGGCCGAGACCAGCCCGGCCCCGGCCTCGCTGGTGGTCGAGCACGCCCACCACCTGGGCGGGCCCGGCACCCCGGCGGCGGCCGGGCCGGTGGGCCCGGCCCTGCTCGGGGTCCTGCTCGACCCGCTGCTGGAGGAGGACCGGGCCTGCATCGTGGTCAGCGACGAGGCCCTGCCGGCGGGCGCCCTGCCGGCCCGCGGGGCCACCGTCACCGCCGACGACCTGCGACTCGGCCCAGGTGCGGCCGGGGAGCTGCTGGGCCGGGAGGCGCCCCGGCTGCCGGCGGCCGCGGCCCGCCGGGTGGCCAGCCTGTGCCGGGGGGCCACGGCCGACCTGGTCGGGGTCTGCGGGGCCGCGGCCGCCCTCGGCCCGGCGGTGGTCGCCCAGGCCGCCGACCAGGCCGGCGGGGTCGAGGACCTGCTCGCCAACCTGGCCGCCGGCCTGCTCGCCGGGACCGGGGCCGACGGGCACCGGGCCCTGGCGCTCGCCCTGGAGGTCGGCTACAGCCACCCGGCCCTGTCGGCGGCGGTGCTCGGCCAGGCCGCGGCCCCGCCGGCCGGGCCCTGGCTCCAGCCGCTGGCCGACGGCTGGTCGACCCTGCGGACCGGCTGGCGCGACCCGCTCCGGGCCGCCCTGGCCCCGGCCCGGCCCCTTGGCGCCGAGACGGTCCACCGGGCGGCCGACTACCTGGTCGACCGGGGCGCCGCCGAACGCGCCGTCCCGCTCTACCTGGAGCTGGAGGACGCCGACTGCGCCGCCGGGGCCGCCGCCGGCCCGGTCGCCACCCTGGCCCCGCCGCACGACCACGGCCGCCCCGGGTGGGAGCCGGACGGCCACCTGCTCAGCGTCCACCTGCTCGGCCAGCTCAAGGTCCGCCTGGACGACGTGGCCGTGGACGACTGGCCGAGCGGCCGTGGCCGCTCGCTGCTCAAGTACCTGGTCACCCACCGCGACCCCTGGCCGCGGCGGGAGCAGCTGATGGAGGCGTTCTGGCCCGAGGCGGCCCCGGCGGCGGCCCGCAACAGCCTGAACGTGGCCGTCCACGGGCTACGGCGGGCCTTCCGGGACAGCGCCGGGATCCAGGTGGTGGTGCTGGAGGACGGCAGCTACCGGCTCGGCCCGGGGCTGCGGCTGTGGCTGGACACCGACGAGTTCGAGCTGCACGTGGCCGGCGGCCGCCGGCTGGAGGCGGCCGGCGACCTGGCCGGGGCGGCCGCCGACTACGAGCGGGCCCTCGCCCTCTACCAGGGCGACTTCCTGGCCGACGACCCGTACGAGGACTGGCCGGTCATGACCAGGGAGCACCTGCTGCTGAGCTACCTGGACGTGCTCGACCGGCTCAGCGGCCTCTACTTCGGCCAGCACCAGTACGGCGCCTGTGTCGCCCTGTGCCGGCTGCTGGTGGAGCGGGACCGCTGCCGCGAGGACGCCCATCGGCGCCTGATGCGCTGCTTCACCCGCCAGGGCCAGCCCCACCTGGCCCTGCGCCAGTACCAGGCGTGCGCCGACGCCCTCGACCAGGACCTGGGGGTCGGCCCCGACCCGGCCACGGTCGCCCTGGCCCAGCAGATCCGCTGGCACCAGCCGGTCTGAGAATTAATTTCCCGGCCAGGGTGGCTAAGCGGGAGTTAAGCGCCAATTAAGCCGCGACTGCGATGGTTGTCCTGCGCGCAACCAGCACCCAGGTGCCCCATCGCACCAGACTTCCAGGGAGGAAGATCCATGCCCAACGCCAACGACGCCGAGCTCACCGAGCTGTACACCGCGGCCACCGGCTTTGACGTCGAGGACAACGAGCCCAACAGCGGCCCTCCAGGGAATCCTCCTGCGGCCACCTACGACCTGCACGTCGAGGCCGTGGCCGGCAACGCCATCGGCAACAGCTCGGCCGACTACACCATCACCCTGACCGCCATCGACGAGACGCTCGCGGCCCCGAACGCCACCATGAGCCGCACCGTCAACCAGGAGTTCAACGGTGCTGGCGGCTGGAACGCCGGCGGCGGGGCCGGGAACTTCCTCAAGGAAGAGACGTTCAACATCGCCGTTCCCGCGGGCGTCCGCGGCCACGTCTTCCGCTACGTGGGCACGCTGGTGAGCGTCAACAACGAGGTCGTCTCGTTCATCGAGAGCAACCGCTTCGTCCTCCTGTAAGCGAGGGCGACGTCACAGCATCCCGACCGGGAGCGCCCGCGGAACGCCGCGGGCGCTTCCCCCTTCCTGCCCGGAGGACGCCATGAACGCCAACGACGCGCGCATCGTGCGGCTGTTCACCGTGCAGGTCGACGGCACCGTCGAGGACAACACCCCCAACGCCAACGCCCAGGTACCCGACCAGTTCGACCTGATCCTCCAGGCCGAGGTGGGCGCGGTCCTCGGCAACAGCGGGGCCAACTACACCCTGGCCTTCGCCGCCATCAACGACGACATGGTGACCCGGCAGGTCTCCCTCAACCCGCCCGGCAACCCGTTCAAGGAGGAATGGAACCTGGCCGGAGGCTGGATCCGGAGCGGCAACGACTTCGTCAAGACCGGCCCCGGCGAGGCCGACGGCATCATGCGCTACCGGATCGCCATCCCTCCCGGCCTGACCGGGGCCTTCCACTACAACGTCCGCCTGGTCTCGGAGAACTTCCAGGTGACCTCCTTCGCGCAGAGCAACCCGTTCCTTCTCGTGTGACAGCTCGTGGCCGCGCCCGGGGTAGGGGCGTGCCAATCCTGGGTATCCCTCAGTCCAGGATGCGCACGAGAAAGGAACCCCGATGCGCGCACCTCGCCCCCACGAGATGGTCCACCAGGGAACCGACGCGTCCGGGATGCAGGAGTGGCGCTGCCCCGAGTGCGGGCGCCACTTCATCGTCCGCTGGCCGCCCGACTTCGAGCGGCTGGTCCTCACCGAGGGCGACGGGGACGCCGTCCACGTCGGCGCCAAGGACGGGGAGCCCGGCCTGACCGGGATCCAGCTGACCCCGGCGGCCACGGGCGAGGACGAGTGGCGGCGCTGGCTGCGCGACAACGGCATCGACTGGGACGGCCAGGTCACCTGAGGCTCAGGCTGTCGGCGACGCCTGCTAGGGTCCCGCCTGTGGACGACCTCCAGGCGCGACGCGACCGGCTGGTGCGGTTCTGCCGCACCCTTCCCGAGGCCACCGTCACCGCCCACGAACAGCATCTCGGCTTCGCGGTCCGCGGCCGGACCTTCGCCTGGTTCGTCGACGACGAGGGAGGCGACGGCCGGGTGGCGGTGCTCGCCAAGGCCCCCGCCGGCGAGAACACCGGCCTCGTGGCCTCCGACCCGCACCGCTTCTACCTGCCCAGATACGTCGGCAGCCGGGGCTGGGTGGGGCTGCGCCTCGACCTCCAGGACGTCGACTGGGGCGAGGTCGCCGAACTGGTCGCCGAGAGCTACCGCCTGGTCGCCCCCAGACGCCTGGCCGGCCTCGTCGGCCAGCCCCTCGCCTGAGCTACACTGCCGCGGTGCTTCCCCTTCCCGGGGTTTCTGGTTACGCTCCGGGTAGAACGTGTGTTCGCTCAGGCGGTGGAGGGGAGGCACGCTGTTCGTCGAGGACTACGCCGACCGGGTGCGGCTGGCCGCCGGCTACCTCAGCCGGCTGCTCGCCGACGGCGGCAGCAGGGTCGACAACCCGGCCGACGAGCCGGTCGGCCCTGAGGACGCCACCGCCCTTGAGCTGGCCGAGGACGCCCCCCTGGTCCAGTTCGGCTGCGACCCGGCCCCCGGGGTGACCGCGGCCGCGGTCGACGGCGGCTCGGCCTGCCTGCTGAACGGGCGCAGCTTCTGGCTGGTCGCCTACCGGGCCGGGACGGTCTGGCACCGCGACCGCGACACCTTCGCCAGCGACACCGACCCGCTGCAGCTGCGCGCCCTCACCCAGACCGACGCCAAGGCGGCCTACGCCGAGGCCCTGGCCCTGGCCGGGGTGAAGCGGGAGCGGGAGCTGGCCGACCTCGGCGGGGTGGTCGACGTGCTCCGCGAGCTGGCCGAGTGGCGCCGCACCGCCGAGGCGGTCGCGGCCGCCCGCCCCGGCGACCTGGTGCTGGTCGACGGCAGCCTCCACCCGGGCCCGTTCCTGCCCACCGGGCTGGTCGAGCCGGTCCATGAGCTGGCCCGCGAGCGCGGCGTCGACCTGGTCGGTGTGACCAAGGCGTCCAAGCTCCGCTGGGGCCGCTACGCCCCCCTCGTGCTGCGGGTGCGGCGCCGGGCCGAGGGCGAGCTCGGCCCCGAGGCCCGCTGGTACCTGCGGGTCACCGGGCCGCAGGACCCCGCCGAGGTCTATGTGGCCCGGCTGGCCCGGGCCGGGGCCTACGCCTTCCGGGTCGACGCCGTCCGCGGCGCCCGCGACCCCGGCGAGCTGTTCGCCGTCCTGGCCGGGCTGTCGGACGACCCGGCCTTCCTCGGCTACCCCTATCCGCTGGCCGCCGTCCACCGGGTGGTCTCGCTGCCCGGCCCGCTCCTGGCCGACCTGCGCCGCGACCTGCGCGAGGCCTTCCTGCGCGAGGGCCTGTCCGAGGACGACGTCGACCTGGTGATGCGCGACTTCCACCTGACCCTGAACGCCTGAGCCCGACCACGGGGGACCTCGACCATGCCGGACTACAAGGGACGCATCTTCGGCCGCTCCGTGCTCGACGTGCGTTTCCGGGCCTTCTACGGCGAGGACCTGTTCCTCGGCGAGCTGCTGGCCGGCGACGACCCGGAACGGGGCCGCCGCTACCTGTTCCGGGTCACCGACGTCGCCTACGGCTCGGAGTCCTCGGACGCCGGCTGGGCCGAGCGCACCGCCGGCGGCCTCATGGCCATGGACCAGGTCGGGGAGGCCACCACCCTGCGCGACTTCGAGAAGCGCCTCTACAAGGTGGCCGAGGTCGTCCCCCTCGGCTACGTCGACGCCAAGGGCTTCCACAAGCCCAAGAGCCTCCCGGCCCAGTTCGCCGCCGTGTCCGCCCCCACCGACACCGACCTGGCGTTCCTGCGTGAGCGGATGGGCGACGTGGAGGTCGGGCGGCTGCGCTCGGGCGAGGACACCATCGACCTGCCGGTCGGGATCCGGGGCGAGACCCTGCCCAGCCACGTCGGCGTGTTCGCGACCACCGGCATGGGCAAGAGCAACCTCATGAAGGTCCTGGCCGGCCAGCTCCTGGCCGCCTCCGGCAGGTACGCGATGCTGCTGTTCGACCCCCACGGTGAATACCTGGAAGGCGGTGCCGCGGGCCGGCGCGGCCTGGCCCACCACCCATGGGCGGCCCAGCGGCTGCGGGTCTACTCGCCCAGCCCCCGGGCTGGCCAGGCCAGCCTGCTGCGGCTGTCGCTGGCCGAGCTGACCGTCGACGACCTGCGCACCGCCTGGAAGTTCACCGGCCCCCAGTCCGAGGCCCTGGAGAGCGCGTACGCCCTGCTGGGCGACAAGGGGGTGTGGCTGACCCGGCTGGCCGAGGACGACCCCGAGGACCTCAAGGACGCCGAGCTGGGCCGCCACGCCCTGGCCACCATCCAGGTCCTGAGCCGGCGGGCCAAGCGGATCGTGCGCCTGCCCCTGATGACCGACGACCCCAGCCAGTCGCTCACCGGCAAGGTCCTGGACGACCTGGCCGGGGGCAAGGTCGTGCTGGTCGACACCTCGGGCCTGGAGGCGGTCGAGGAGACCCTGGTCGCCTCCCTGCTCACCCGCAGCCTGCTCGACGAGCGCGCAGGGGCCTACCGCAACGACCGGGAGCGCTTCGGGCAGCTGCCCCGGACCCTGGTCGCCCTCGAGGAGGCCCAGCGGGTCCTGACCCGCCTGGACGACGCCGAGTTCAACGTGTTCCCGCGGCTGGCCCGGGAGGGCCGCAAGTTCAACGTCGGCCTGTGCGCCGTCACCCAGCAGCCCAAGCTGATCGACCCCGAGCTGCTCAGCCAGTTCAACACCTACTTCGTGCTCGGCCTGGCCGACGAGCGCGACCGCAACACCCTGCGGTCCTCCTCCAAGCAGGACCTGTCCGACCTGGGGGCCGAGATCCAGACCCTGATGCCGGGCGAGGCCCTGGTCACCAACCCCGAGGCCCCCTTCGCCCTCCCGGCCCGGGTCCACCTGTACGAGGACTGGCTGGCCACCGTCCCCAAGCCCGAACCGCCCCGGGAGCGGCCGGCCGAGGCCATGAGCGGGTTCTTCGACTGATGAGCCGCCTGGTCGCCATCGCCGACGCCCACCTGGGGCGGGCCCACTACCAGGCCGTCGACTCGGGCGGGCTCAACCAGCGGGAGGTCGACTTCGCCGCCGCCTGGCACCGGGCCGTGGAGGCCGCGCTGGGACTGAACCCGGACGCGGTGCTGATCCTCGGGGACCTGTTCGACGCCCCCCGGCCCACCTACCGGGCGTTCCGGGAAGGGGCCAGGGGCCTGCGCACCCTCGCCGAGGCGGGCCTGCCCACCCTGGCCATCTCCGGCAACCACGACACCCCGCGGCTGCGCGAGTCCGGCTCCCCCTACGCCGTCCTGGCCGACGCCTTCCCTAGGCTGCGGTTCGTCTACCGGGGCGGCTACGAGCCGGTCGACCTGCTGGACGGCCTGCGGGTCCACGCCGTGCCCCAGTGCACCGACGACCTGGCCCTCAAGGACCAGATCGCCGCCGCCGCCGACGCCCGCTCCGGCGACCATCTCAACCTGCTCGTCACCCACGCCGCCGTGACCGTCCTGGCCCGCCGCTACACCTACGGCGACGTCAACGAGCTCGAGATCGACCTGGCCACCCTGGACGCCGGGTTCGACCGCATCCTGCTCGGCCACTTCCACAACTTCGCCCGGGTCGCCCCCAACGCCTGGTACCCGGGCTCCACCGACACCTTCAGCTTCAAGGACCTGCCCCAGCACGACGAGCCTCAGGTCAAGGGCGTGCTCAGCCTCGACACCACCTCGGGCACCGTCCGCCACCACCCCGTCCCGGGGGGCCGGCCCCTGCGCAGCTACCGCCTGGACGCCTTCGACCTGACCGCCCCCGAGGTGTACGAGGCCGCCGCCGGCCTGGCCACCCTGGAGGAGACCGAGGGCGCCGTGGTCCGGCTGTTCGTCAACCGGGCCCGGCCCGAGCTGCGCCGCCTGCTCGACCGTCGCCAGCTCGCCGCCGACGCCTTCGCCGGCGCCCTGGTCGTGACCGTCCAGGTCGAGACCGACGAGGACGAGCAGGCCGCCCAGCTGGCCGCCCAGCCGGTCACCAGCCTGGCCGACGAGTGGGACCGCTACCTGGCCAGCGTCCCCATCGAAGGCTACGACCGCGACCGGCTGGCCGACATGGGCCGCGCCTTCCTCCAGCAGGTCGAGGAGGAGGCCCGCTAACGCGATGCACCTGCGTTCCCTCAGCCTGCGCAACTACCGCGTCTACCGCGCGGTCGACCTCGAGTTCCCCGACGGCCTGATCGGCATCTACGGCCCGAACGGGTCCGGCAA
>JASLIH010000133.1 GCA_030152105.1 Actinomycetes bacterium | reverse complement strand
GGTGCCCTCGCACACCCCGTCGAAGGTCGGGTCCCGGTCGTCGGGGTAGGCGAAGTTCGGTGGGGACGGGCAGGGCGTCTGCTTGGCCGTCCTGGTCAGGATCCGCTCAACCGCGCTCGGGTCGAGGGTCAACCCGCCGTGCTGGGCGTCGTGCTTGCCGTGGGCGCTGACGATGAGCGCGGCCACCCCGGCGGCGTGCGGCGAGGCCATGGAGGTGCCCTGCAGGTACTGGTAGAGGGCGCAGGTCGAGCCACGGCAGTCCCGCAGCACGAACGGGGTGTTCGGGGTGCCGTCGGGGTTGAGGTCGCCGTTGGCGATCGCGACGTTGAGCGGATACGGCGACAGGTTCAGGTTCTCGACCTGCCGGTTCTGTGGGAGCCCGAAGTAGTCGCGGAACCACCCGCCCGGAG
Organism: Actinomycetes bacterium; assembly: GCA_030152105.1. The sequence continues at coordinate 7,506 of JASLIH010000133.1, read as the reverse complement.
CCGAGAAGTCGGTCTGCTCGATGCCGTAGTTGGAGTAGTCGGCCTTGTAGCCGCTGGGGCCGAGGGCGGAGATCGAGATCACCCCGCGGGTCTCGGTCGGCACGGTGATGCAGGAGTTGTCGACCGGGCGGGACTTCTCCGTCCCGGGTGGGAAGTCGGGGCTGGTCTCGTCGAGGGTGGGGTTGCCGAGGTCGGTGTGCTCGTTGCCGAGCGCGGCGACCGGGGTGACGCCATGGCCCCTGGCGAAGTTGATCGCCCGCTGGGTGGCCACCCGGACGGTGAGCTGCTCGAGCTGCTCCTCCGGCGAGTCGGCCGGGTTGTCGAGGCAGTTGAAGAGCCATGGGTCGGTGAAGAAGCTCATGTTGATGACGTCGATCCCGACCAGCCCGGCGTACACGATCGCGTCCACCGTCGGCTGCAGGAAGAAGAACCCGGAGTCCTGCCCGGCCCGGATGTTGACCAGGGTGACCTTGGGCGCGGCGCCGGCCGTGCCGAGCCCGTTGAGGGCCGCCCCGACCAGGCCGGCCACGTGGGTGCCGTGGCCGTCGTCGTCCTCGTCAGCCGGGTCGACGCAGGACGGGTGCTCGCAGGGCCCGTCGACCAGCGGGATGTCGGTGGTGAAGTTGCGGCTGAGGGCGCGGTTGAAGTTGGGCTTGATGTCGGGGTGGTGGCCGTCGACGCCGGTGTCGATGATCCCGACCATGACCCCGTGGCTGCCCTGGTTGACCCGGTAGGAGCCGCTGGGGGTGGCGTCGATCATCCGCATGTCCCACTGCTTGTCGGCCAAGGGCTCCTGGCCGGGGGCATGCCCGTTCGTGGAGGCCGACCGCTTGGCGGCGGCGCGCTCGGCGGCGCTCAGCCGCTCCACGTCCGCCTTGGGCGCGGCGCCACTCGGGAGCTTGCCGATGGGACGGTTGCGGGCCGCCCCGACCAGGGCGGACTGGCGCCCTGCGGCGGCGATGAACGACGGGTTGCTGGACTTGACCGTGGCCACGCCGACCTGAGTGTTCTCTTTCACGACGGTGCCGCCGGCGGCCTTGATGGCGGCCCGGGCGGACGCCGCCGAGGCGCCGTCGGCGTAGGCGACGACGTACTCGCCGTTGGCGCTCTGGAGCTGACCGGACGGCTGCGCCGCAGCGCCCGTCCCCGCCTGACCGGATGGGCCCGCGCTAGCGGGCAGGGCGAGCGTGGCCGCCACCAGCGCGGCCAACGCGACGAGCAGGACTTTGCGCACGGCAACCTCCCCGTGGGTCGCGCCGGGCCCCCCGCTGCGCCCGGCGGCATGGAGGGGAGCATAGGCAGCGCGAGGCTGCCCGTCTAGTCCAGGATGTCTAGCTCGTGGGGAGCTTGGTGATGGCGTCGGTGAACACGCGCAGGATGTCGCGCGGATCCCTGGAGACGTAGGCAAGGCCTCCGGTGGCCTGCGAGATCAGTCTCAGGGCGGTGGCGTCGGCGTTGGCCCCGTAGGCGACGGTGATGATCCGCACCGGCTTGTCGGGGTCCTGCTCGGCCTTGAGCCGGCGCAGGAGCTCGGCCCGGTCGATACCGCCGGTCGGGTCGTCGTTGATGCCGTCGGTGAGCAGGACGACGATGTTGATCCGGTCCGGGGCATACGAGCGCTTCAGGGCCCGGAACGCGGCCAGGGTGGTGTCGTACAGGCCGGTGTCGCCGTCGGTGGCCTGGAGCCGGGCCAGGGCCTCGGCCAGGACCTCGCGGCGGATCTTGCCGTTGGGCAGCCGGGCGTTGGTCGGCCCGATGGGGACCGACTCGGCCCAGTCACGGCCGCCGGCCAGGTCGGAGGAGAAGACCCAGGTGCCGAGGTTGGTCTCGGGCGCGAACAGGGCGAGGGCCTGGCCGGCGGCCGTCTTGACGATGTCCATCTTGGTCTTGCCGCCCGTCCCCGGGACCTCCTGCTTCATCGACCCGGAGACGTCGTAGACGGCCAGCACGTTGCTGCGCTTGCGGGCCGCGTTCCAGCTCTGGAGGGCCGCCGCCACCACCTTGGGGGCCGGCGGGGCCAGCACCCGCTTGGGCTGGTCGGGAAGCAGCCCGTTGGCCTCGGTCAGCTGGGGGCCGGGGCGGCCCTCGGAGGTCCGGAACCCGGCCTCCTGGAAGCGCGTCTGGACCGGCTCGCTGCGCAGGTAGTCGAGGAAGCCGGCGGCCGCCTCGCGCCTGGTGTCGTCGACCCAGGGGGCGCGCAGCACCACCCACGGGTGGTCGGCCTCCAGCGTCCCTTCCTTGGGGTAGACCGCGACCAGGGGGACCTCGGGCTTGTCGCCCTCGCCGCGGTCCTCGAGGCCGGCGGCGTTGCCGCGGTTGTAGTCCCAGACCGACTTCTCGTCCAGGGCCACGGCCGAGACGAAGTCGAGGGTCTGGCCCGCCCGGTCGGCCTGCTGGAGGTTGGCCAGGAAGGTCGCGGGCGTGTCGGCGTCCTGGCCGGGGGCCCGCTCGAGGCCGAGGATGACCCGGCGGAGCTGGTCCTCCTGCTTGACCAGGGTCTCGACCGAGAGCGCGCTGGTCTGCCCGGTGGCCGCGAACACGGCCGCGACCAGCGCCTCCAGCCCGGGCGTGGACAGGTTGGCGTCGGTCTTGCCGAGCCGGAAGGCCCCCCACTCCGGATGGCCGAACCTGCCCCAGCCCTCGGCGCTCGTCACCGCCCCCAGCAGCTCCTTGAAGCCGAGGTTCTGCTGCGGCCAGCCGAGGGCCTGAGCCATCGGCTTGGGCATCGCCATCACCATCGGGGTGGTGGCGACCTTGGGGTTCTCGAGGGGGATCAGCACCGGCTGCTTGGCGGCCTGCTGCCGGAGCGCGACCTGGAGCGCCCAGGCCGAGGAGGCCGGGACCCAGACGTCGGGCCGGGCGCCGTAGGTGGCCTCGTCCCAGCCGGTCGAGAGGGCGGCCGCCACCTCCGCCGACTCGGTGCCCTTGACCCGCACGTCGACGCAGCGGTTGTTGGCCACCGGCCGGCGGCGCTCGTACTCGGCCGCTGCCTGGGAGACCACCCCGGCCTGGTCGGGGGCGACCACCACCTGCAGCGGGACGTCGCCCGAGCGGCAGGCCAGGCTCTGGGCCGGCTGGTTGACGAAGAGCACGAACCCGCCGATGCCGAGGGCCAGGACCAGCAGGATGCAGGCGGCCGCGATCAGCGCAGTCGGGCGCCGCCGCCGCTGGGCCAGATGCCTGCCGCTAACCGATGCTCGCTCGTTTTCCATATGAAATCCGGCCATTCCGGCCGGTCGGCGCGACCGGGGGTCGTCCGCGCCTCGGGGGAGCCGGACCGACCTGGCTCCACCGTGTCCGCAGAGATTGCCGCGTTCCATGCCGGTGTGCAAAATCCTGCCGGGATCAAGAGATTTGTCGTGTTCTCCGGCGGGCGGAACGAGTGGATCGACCTGCTCGGGAGGACGGCGAGCTCAGGAGCGCTCAGCCGGTTCGGGACGATGCGGAAGCGGGTCCCAGAAGCCGGTCACCCATCGGAAGCGGCCGTCCAGGTCGGCCTCGGCCACGTTCGTGCCGGTGGCCAGGATGGTCTGGTCCGGGCCGACGGCCGCCCAGCCGAAGCGGACCAGACCGTGGCACGCCTCCGGTGCGCCCCGGCCGGCCAGCCGGGCCCCACCGGTCAGCCGCTGGACCATGCCGATGTGCTCGGCCAGCTGCCGGGCGCCGTCGACGGCGGTGGTGGGGTCGCGGAACCGGCCCCCGTCGGCCAGGCAGCGCCCGAGCAGCTCGTCCCGCCGGACCGCGTCGGGCTCGTTCCAGGCGGCCAGCCAGTCTCCGACCCGTTCGCCCAGGACCGGGCCGAGCTGCTCGGCCGAGCCGGCGTAGGCCAGGGTGGCCAGGGCGTGCCGCCACCCGGCCAGGTGGGCGGCCGGCGGCTCCCCCGAAGGCAGGCCGGCGTGGCGCAGCCGGACCTCGGTCCCGCCGGCGACCGGCTCGAGGGTGATCTCCACGGTCGAGGAGCCGGCCGGGACCGCCTGGCCGTCGCCCTCGTAACCCCAGGTGAAGACGATCCGCCGGTCCGGCTCGACGGCCACGACCCGGCCGCCGGCGACCTGCCCGGTGGGGTAGCCGACCCGCAGGCGGCCGCCGGGCTCTGGGTCGAGCACGGACGACTCGCCCATCCAGCGGGCGAAGCGGGCCGGGTCGGTGAAGTACTGGAAGATCGTCCCGGGCCGGGCCGCGATCACCAGCCGCACCTCGACCGGCCCGCCGGGGTCAGCCACCGGCGCCCACCTCCTCGGCCTCGGCCAGCGTCTTGAGCTCCTCCAGCCCGGAGCGCCACAGGTCCTCCAGCACCTCCCGCAGCGGGCCCAGGTGCTCGCGCCGGGCCTGGTACAGCCGCCGCCGGCCGTCCCGGCGGACCGTGACCAGCCCGGCGTCGTGCAGCACCCGCAGGTGCTGGGAGACGGCCCCGAAGGTGACGTCGAAGCTGGCCGCGATCTCGCCGGCGGGCCGTTCCTGGTCCCAGACCAGCCGCAGGATCTGCTGGCGGCGGGGCTCGGAGACGGCCCGGAGGGCGGCGACGCTCATGCGACAATGCTATAGCGAGAACTAAAGTATTGTCCAGGCTGGACGGAGCGCGGATGGCGGACCAGGTCAGGCCGAGGGGGCCGAGGGGGCCGAGGAGGCGGTGGCCTGGTCGAGGAGCTTGGCGATGGCGCCCTCGTCGACGCCATGGGGGACGGGGATGCCACGGACCCAGTCGATGTCGGCGATGCCGGGGTTGAAGACGCCGGTGCCGTCGGGGAGGAAGGCGTGGGGGGAGCCCTGGACGCCCCGGCGGCGGCCCTCCTGCCAGTCGGCGATGACGCCGCGGCGGTGACCGCCGCCGTCGAAGGCGTCGAGGAACCTGGCCCGGTCGAGGCCGGCCGCGGCGGCGACGTCGGCAAGGACGGGCCGGATCGACAGGTCGCGCCGGTCCAGGAAGAAGGCCCGGCGGGCGGCCTCGTCGAAACGGTCGGCGGCGTCCGGCCCGCCCAGCTCGCCGGCCACCTTGACGGCCTCCATGGCCGGCAGCAGCGTCGACGGCCAGGTCTCACGCCGTGGCGGGGCGAAATGGTCCGGCTCGAGCTGGGTCAGCACCGGGATCTCCTGGCTCAGGGTCGCCCACGGGGTGCCGCGCTCGTTGACCAGCTCCAGTGGCCAGCAGCGCCAGGCCACCGGCGGCTGGCCGACCGCCGCCCTGGCCCGGCGCAGGCGGATGGAGAAGACGTAGGCCCAGGGGCAGTGGAGGTCGGAGAAGACGGTCAGCACGCGCGGCTCCTAACGAAGGGGACCTAGAGAATCCAGCTCATGGGCGAACTCGACGAGGTTGTGCCACCCTTGACCATATCGCCGCAGGGTCCTGTGGAAACCGGTCGAAGGGCCGGCGACCCGGGGCCCTGGCAATCGGAGCCTCGCGCCGGTCGAAGGGCCTGCGACGAGCTCCCGGCGGTCACCCGGCGGCGGCGCCCGTCGCTGCCCGCCGCCGTCCGGGGTCTCCCCTTGGGACCGCCGTCCGGGTCGAGGGTGTTGCACTCCTTCCTCTGGTTCGTGCAGCCTACGGGCGTGCGCTCCCGCCAACGGTGGTTGCCCTCCCTTGTCCTGGCGCTCGGCCTGGCCCTGGGATGGACGGCGACCCCGGCTGCCGCCGTCGCCCCGACCGCGCCACGGGTCGAGGCGCGGACCGCCGTGGTCATGGACGCCGCCACCGGGGCCGTCCTCTGGCAGCGGCAGGCCCACCGGCCCGTCCTGATCGCCTCCACCACCAAGATCCTCACCGCCATCGTGGCCAGCGACAACTACTCGGCCCAGAAGGTGCTGCGCGTCCCCGAGGCGGCCGAGCGGGTCGACGGCACCCGCTTCGGCTACCGGGCCGGCTGGCTGATCCGCCGCGACCAGCTGCTCACGACCCTGCTGCTGGTCTCGGCCAACGACGCCGCCGAGACCCTGGCCGCGGCCTGGCCGGACGGCGGCCGGGCCGGGTTCATCCAGGCCATGCAGGCCAAGGCGGCCGAGCTCGGCTGCACCGACTCCACCTGGCGCGACCCGTCGGGCCTGGACGCCCCGGGCCACCGGGCGAGCGCCGCCGACCTGGCCGTGCTCGGCCGGGCACTTCTGGAACGGCCGGTCCTGGCCAAGCTGGTCGGGTCGAAGGCGGCGCCGTACACCTGGCCGAGCGGCCGCAAGACGGTCCTCGGCAACCACAACCACTTCGTCGGCTGGGGCCGCGACCCGGGCGCCCTCGGGGTCAAGACCGGCTACACCACCAAGGCCGGCTCCACCATCGTCGCCGCCCAGCGGCGCAACGGCCGCACCCTGGTGGCGGTCGTCCTCGGCTCCAAGGTGATGTACGACGACGTGCGTGCCCTCTTCGGCTACGGCTTCAAGGTCAGGCCCAAGGTCGACGCCGAGCTCCTGGGCCAGCTCCCCGACCCGCCTCAGGCCACCCCCGACGCGACCCTCCCCCCGACCGCCGACCGCATCACCGGCCGGGTCGGCGCCTCCCCGTCCCCCCTGGTCGAGCGCCTCAGCCTGCGCATCCTGGCCGCCCCGGTCCCGATGGCCGCCCTCGGCGGGGTCGCCTGCCTCCTCCTCGGCGCCCTGGCTCTGGTCTGGCGCCGCCGCTAGGTCCGGCGCGGCTGGGCCCGCAGGCCAAGGGCTCGTAGCTCCAGGTCGGCCAGGGCCTCGAACTCCCCGGCCCGCAGCGCGCCGGCCGGGTCGGGGGTGACCCGGTGGAGGTCGCGCAGGGAACGGTTGGCCACCGCCCGGAGCGCGAACAGCTCGAGGTCGGCCCCGTCAAGGCGCAGCCGGCTGGCCGCGCCGGCCTCCCGCGCCCAGGCGACCCGGCGGGGCAGCCAGACCAGCAGCAGGGCGATGATGGGGACGGCCGCGACCAGCACCCCGAGCCACAGGGCGAGCTGGTAGACGACCTCCTGCTGGGTCGCCCCGGCGTCGGCCAGGGTCTGGCCCACCCCCGACAGCCGGCCGAACGGGTCCTGGAGCTGGCCGCCGACCACCGGGATGCGCCCGACCTTCTGCTGGATCTCGGCCACGTTCCCGGCGAAGTCGCTCCCGGCCCGCTCGACCCGCGCCCCGGGCACGGCCAGCTTCTCGACCAGCCGGTACAGCATCAGCCCGGCCGCGACCCAGGCGGCCGTCCAGGCCAGCACGCCCAGGTCCCAGAGCAGCTGCCGGGCCCGCAGCCCCGCCGTCTCCGCGTACAGCTTCACGACGGGCCGCCCGCGCCGGCGACTACGCCGGGTGGCGGCGGAAGACCACCACCGCGTTGTGGCCGCCGAAGCCGAAGCCGTTCGACATGGCCGCGTCCACCTCGGCCTTGCGGGCCTGGTTGGGAACGTAGTCGAGGTCGCAGGCAGGGTCGGGGTCGGTCTGGTTGATGGTCGGGGGCAGGATCCCGTCCCGCAGGGCCAGGACGGTGGCGATGCCCTCGACCGCCCCGGCCGCCCCGAACAGGTGCCCGATCATCGACTTGGTCGAGGAGACGGCCAGCCGGTCGGCGTGCTC
>JASLIH010000088.1 GCA_030152105.1 Actinomycetes bacterium | reverse complement strand
CAACACCCCAACCGTGGCGATCGAGGTCGAGTCCAGACGCAGCACCATCCAGGCGATCAGCAACCACAAGACCCCCGAGACCAAAAACAACCACCAGTACCGGGCCCCCTCCCGGGCGATCAACCGCTCCTCGCCAAGCATCGAAATCTCCCTCCTATCTAGATGAAGCATTGGACGAAAGCCAGGGTGGTGCCGGCGACTCGCGCCAGCCACCGTCGATGGTCAGCGCGTGGCCATGGACGTTGATTTCGTCGATCGCGGTCAGGGTTGGGTTGGTGGCCCGCTCACACTGGCCAGCATGCTCGGCGAGCGACATGGCGCCCGACACCGCATCTGGCTCTGCGGCGGTCATCGCGACCTCCTTCGGTCTGGTGGAATGGCTAGGTGCCGTCCCGGCCGGTGGGCGACCGGGCCGTGTCCATCGCTGGGAAGCGGCCGTGTGCTCACCCTCCTCCTTGGGTTGCCCGCTCGCGTCATGTCGTGGCGGTTGGTGGGACGGGCGGCATGGTGATGGTCCGCTTGACGGCTGTCCCAGGGTTGCCGGCGACGGCCCCGTTCCGGCGGCGGTCGCTGATTTGCCCAGCCATGGCCGCAACGGCGGGACCGAGGCTACCTGGCCGCTTGCTGGGCGAGGTCGTCGGCGTAGACCCGGGCTTCGATGGCGTCCAGCACGGCCAGCCGCGCGTGGTCGACCGTCCAGGAGGCGAACTCGATCGCGTCGGCGGCGTCAGCCTCCGCCCCATCTGCCTGGCGGGCGGCAAGCTTGGCATCCCGCTGGGCGGCCCGCCTGTCCATCTTCGCTTCGAGGTCGTCCAGCTTGGCGGCGGTGTCGGCCTTGATCTGGGCCCATGTGCCGCGGGCATTGGCCGCGGCCTCGTCGACCTGCTGCCGGGTGTCCTTGGCGGCCAGGTCCACGTCCACCCTGGCCTGGTCGATACGCTGGCGCAACTGCTCACGGGACTCCGACACAGCCGCCTGAGCCGCCGCCTTGGCATGGGCAGCATGTTGCTGGAGATCGTCGAGCTTCGCGGAAAAGTCCATGGGTCCCCCTCGGTCGGTCCCCTCGGTATGGCGACAAGCATCGTTGGCGTCGGCCAGCGTTCGCATCTGCCGGTGGCCAGCGGGACTGGCCAGTCGCGGCCTCGCGGCGCGCCGACCGGTACACCGGCTGGAGTGCGAACCTCTGTCATGCGGCCCCTTTGGCCGGGCCGCGGTACGGCAGCGAATGGCTTGGCTAGCTCGGTTGGAGGCCGGCGTTGGTGAGCATCCGGCGCAGGTCAACGATCAGCTGCCGGTCGACGTCCTTGTCGCCGGGTGGTTGCAAGACCTGGGTCTCGCCGCCAAGTTCGACCTTGACCTTGCCGTTGGGCTCCTGGGTTGTCGTTCCCACGGCCTCCAGAAGCGACAGCACCTGGCGCCACTCGACGTTGCCGCTCAACGGGTGGTTGAAGATCTTCTCGAGCGTGACGCGATGGTGGTGGTTGAGGTCCGCTGCCATGAGGCGTCCTCCTCAGGTCTGCGTCGTCACAGGCTACCCGCATAGGCGTGACCAAAGAAGGTCGCCGGTTCCGGTGACGCGAGTTCCCTCCAAAGGGACAGTCCGCAGCAGCGCAGGAAGAACGAAACGGGCGAACGGCATCCCGGTCGGCTGGGCACGCATCATGGCGGTTCACCAGCAGATCTTGGTGTGGAACCCGTAGCGGCTCGGCTCGTCGCGGCTCCACCGAGCGGGCCGCCCGGCTGGGGGATCGGCGCTGGCGGGGGCATCGCGATGCAACTGTTCGCGGCCAGGCCGTAGACAAGGCCTCGGCCGGATCACGCCCTAGTAGTAGCCGGCCTTGACGTCCTGGAGTCGTAGCGGCGGCAGGTAGTAACTGTGCTGGACCTGGCCACCGTGCACCTCTAGTAGCCAGGTGGACCCCTTGGGCCAGACCAGGCTCTCGCCATCGACGTCATGGCCGAGCAGGCACCTCAGCGCCTCCCCGATCAGCTCCCCGTGGCTGCACAGCACCGTCTCGCTGGTCGCCGGATCGAGCAACAGCGCGACCAGCCCGGTGGAGTCGGCATCCACTCCTAGCGCGTCGGCGGTCTCAACCCGCAGATCACGGCGCTCGGCCAGCGGCTGCACCGTCTGTTGGCATCGCACTGCAGGGCTGCTCAGGACCCGACTGATCGGATAGTCACGGAGTTGGGTGAGCAGGCCATGAGCTTCTTGGCCGCCAGCAGCCGACAACGGCCGCAGGCTGTCTGGGCCTTGCCAGGCCCGCTTGTCACCGGCATGGGCATGACGAACCAGGTACGGCATTGCACCTCCGCGAGCCACTGGGCGTTCTGGGAAGCAGCGGCTCGACCATCGGACCAGCACCCCACTGCCATAGCGCCGATCCACCCCTTGCAGATCCAGCGTATGCCCATCCACCGTTAGCGGCGCAACCCGCCGCCAAGGCCAGGCCATGGACCAGCGTTGCATGCTCCTGGTCGGCGCCGGCCGACACGATCAACGGCTGCGGCCTCCTCATGGTCGGCCCGGTCAACCATGGTCGACATGCAGTCTGCAGACACAGCGGCTGCCAGACGATAGTGTGCCCGTCGGCGTGCCACCTCTCGTGGCCAACCGCTGGGATCCCCGAGCCGCCGCGCAGCCAATTGGGCTGCGGGACGCTGCTGCAGCCCTCGAAAGGACGGCCGGCCGTGATGCTTGCGGTCTGGGATCAGCGATATG
>JASLIH010000138.1 GCA_030152105.1 Actinomycetes bacterium | reverse complement strand
CCACAGCATGGCGTCGGGCCCCAGCCGCAGGCCGTCCAGCGGGTTGAGCGACCCTCCGGTCAGGACCCGCCACCAGACGGCCAGGGTGGTCACCCAGAGGACGACGGCCAGCCGGGTCAGGCGACGCTGGCGGCGCCGTGCGCGGGCCTGGCCCACGTCGACGTCGGCCGCCCGCAGCACCGAGCCGCCCCCCAGCATGGCGCTGGCGCTCCCCGGAGCGGCCGCGGGCAGCCCTCGGCCGCCTGTCCCTCTCGGTCCCGACCGACCCCTGCATGCCCCCTCGCCTCCTGGCGTCCCTCGGAGGCGTCGCAGCCGGCCCCCGCAGGGCCAGTTAGCCACGCAGACCAGGCCCCTACCATAGGTGGGGGTGTTGCCGACTCAAGCTGGACGGCGGACTAGGCAGGGCTACCGAGGACGAATGCCCGCCAGTCCGGCCAACCGGCTCAGATCTGGTCGGTGCGCTGCAGCCAGGTGAACGCCAGCCAGCCAGGCAGGATCGGGAGCCAGAAGGTGACCAGCCGGAACAGGAACACCGCCGGCAGCACCGTCTCCTTGTCCAGGCCGGCGGCGGTCAGACCGGCGATCAGGGCCGCCTCGACGGCGCCGATCCCTCCTGGGGTGGGGGCGACCTGGGCGATGGCCGCGCCCACCAGGTAGGCGGCGATGATCGCGGGCAGGGGCAGGCCGCCCCCGAACGCCTCGACGCAGTAGGCCAGGCACAGGCCGAGGCAGAGGGTGACCAGGGCCGACCCGCCGAACAGCAGCGCGAGCTTGCCAGGGTGGCCGGCAAGCTCCCGGATCCCGCGGACGGCCCGCCCAAGGTTCGGGACCACCTGCCGGTAGACCAGCCGGCGCCCGGCCGGGACGGCGGCGACCAGGCCGGAGACGCCCAGGATGCCGAGCCCGACCAGGAGCAGGGTCCGGGGCGACGGGGGGTGGACGCCGTTCAGGCCCCTTGCTCCCACCGCCACCACGAAGATGCCGAGCAGGGCGGCGTGCATGACCGCGCCGGCGCCCGCGTTGATCCCGGCCCCGGTGACCGCCACCGCGGCGTTGACTCCCTGGCGCTCCATGAAGCGGGCACCTAGGGCGAGGCCGCCGACCTTGGCCGGCGTGACCCAGTTCACGAACGACGCGGCGACCTGGGCCACGAACGTCGGCCAGGGCGGCAGCCGGTCGGGGACCGAGCCGATCGCGCTCATGGTGGCCGCCACGTAGCTGAGCACCGACATGACCACGATCGCCGGCAGCCAGCGCCAGTCGGCCCCCCGGATCCGCTGGGCCAGGAAGCTGACATCGGAGAGCTGATGGATCAGGAAGTAGACGGCGACCCCGGTGAGCAGCCAGACCGCCACCCGCCGGGCGCTGACCCGCTCCACCTGGACATAGTCCGGCTCGGGGCTGCCGGTGGCCCGAAGGATCTCCGCCTGGAGCGGCTTGCCCTTGCCGGGCAGGGCGTTGACGGCCTTGCGGGTGGCCGTGCTCAGGGCGGCCGGCTGCACGTAGCGCAGCGCGGCCGCCACCGGGTCGGGGCCCAGCGCCTCCACCGCCGCGGCCACCGCCCGCTCGGCCCCGACCTTGGTGTAGGTGGAGGACAGCAGCTCGGCGGCGTCTTCGTCCAGCATGGCGTCGGTGGCGGCCAGCTCGGCGAAGCCGAAGTCGATCAGCCAGGCGCGACCGTCGGGGTCGAGGAACAAATTCGCCAGGCGCAGGTCCCGGTGGGCGATCCGCTCCCGCCGGAGCCGGGCGACCTGGCGCCAGACCCCCTTCAGGACGTCGTCGTCGATCTCGCCGTCGTCCACCTTGTCGAGCGAGCGGCCGTCGACGGCGTCGTAGGCCAGCACCATGGCCAGCTCGCCGACCTCGACGACCGTGACCAGATGGGGCGTGCGGACCCCGGCGTCGGTCGCCTTCAGCGACACCAGCGCCTCGTGCTCGACGGCCCGCCGCAGGGTCGAGTACGGCACGTCGTCGCCGACGTTCTGGAGCCGCAGCCGCCGCCAGGCGCGGAACATGAGGTCGGCGTCGCGCTCGTCCTGCCCGAGGGCCTTGACGAACAGCTGGCGGCCGTCGGCGAGCCGGGCGAAGTACGGGGTCGAGCCCCGGGCGTCCACGCCGGCGCGCGTCAGGGACGCCACCCCGAGGCCGGCGCGGGCGAGCGCGTCCATCAGCTGCGACCTGTCCGGGCGCAGGCTCGGCCGCCCGACCAGCAGCAGCGCGGCCGACCCGACCACGGCGCCGAGCGCGATCGCGGCGATCACGTCCAGCGGCACCTCCAGGCCGGTCACCATCCGGGTCACGGCGAAGATGGCGACCAGCGACCAGGCGGCCCGCCGCCACCCGCGGGTGAGCCAGGGGCTGGCCAGGACGGCGGCGGCGGCCGCCCCGCAGATCCAGGCGCTGCTCGGGAAGGCCGCCCCCGCCACCAGGGATTCACCGGCCAGGGCCTGTTCCAGGAGGGGCGGCCGGAGGCGGTCGAGCCGCCCGGCCAGCACCCCCTCGAGGACGGCGGCGGCCAGCGGGACGGCGACGAGCAGCACGGCCAGGCGGAACCGGCGCAGGACGAGGGCCACCGCGACCAGCACCAGCGGGGCCGCCAGGGCCACGAGCTGCACCAGCCCGACGAAGAACACGGCCAGCGCCGACGGCACCCGGTTGACCGCCTGGAGCAGGTCGGCCTCGACCCCCACCATGGTGTTCTCGGCCCCCACGGCCAGGGCCAGGCAGAGCAGGAACGCGAGCGCGGCCACGGTCAGGCGCAGCAGGTCGACCGGCGACCGCTCGTGGCGCGCCGGCTCCTGCGCGGGGTCGGGCACGGCCGTTCCTTCCCGGGTGCGGGCGCTCTGTGGTGGGACGCTAGATCATCACGCACCCCGCCGGACCACAACTCTGGCCGCGGCCGAGTCGTGCCTCGCCTGAGGGTGGTGAGCCGGCCGGGCTAGGGGGCGGGCCCGATCGCGGACACCACCAGCGGCTCGCCCTGCTGGCAGGTACTGAGCAGGTCCCGCTCGACCCGGCCGGTCACCGCCACCCGGGACCCGGCCCGCAGCTCGGCCCGGTCGCCCCCGACCAGCAGGTAGCGCTGCCCGCCCTCGGCGTCCAGGAGCAGGCAGCCGGGCTCGACCCCCTCGATGACCGTGCCGGTGACGGTGCGCTCGCCGGCGGGCGGGGCCTGTGTGGTCGCCGTCGGGTCGGCGGGCCGGGTCGTGGGCACGGTGGTGGCGGCGCCCTGGCCGGCCCCGGCGTCGTCGCCCTCGGGCGCGGCGCAGGCGGCCACCAGCAGCCCGGCCAGGAGCAGGCCGGTCAGGACTTGTGGGAGCTTCGTGCGGAACATGGTGGTTGGACGCCTCCGGCGGCCGGGAGGTTCCCGGCCCGGGCGACCCTATCCCGGGGCCAGGTCGGGCAACTCGACCACGAAGCGGGCGCCGCCGCCCTGGTTGTCCTCCACCCAGACCTGGCCGCCCATGCCCCGGACCAGCCGGTCGACCAGGAACAGCCCGAGGCCGACCCCGCCGACCCGCCTGGTCGTCGAGGCGTCGAGCTGGGTGAAGGGGGCGAAGATGCGCTCACGGTCGATCGCCGCCACCCCCTGGCCCTGGTCGAGCACCTCGACCCGGGTCAGGCCCCGTGGCTGGCTGACCAGGACGCGGATCGGGGTGCCGGGCGGGGCGTGCTTGCCGGCGTTGTCGACCAGGTTGCCGACCACCATCCGCAGCGCCTCGGCGTCGCCGTGCAGCGAGCGGGGCTGCTCGGGCAGCTGCAGCTCGACCCGGCGGTCGGGCTCGGCCAGCCGCCAGTCGTCGACCACGTCGGCGGCCCGGACCTCCTCGGCCCGCAGCACCGGGCTGCGGTTGGCCACGAACGCACTCGCCTGGAGGAGCTGCTCGACCATGTCGCGCAGGCGCTTGCCCTGCCGGACGACCCGCTGGAGGATCTCCTGGCCGTCGGCCGTCGCCGCCATGTCGGGCCGCCCGACCAGGTTCTGGGCCATCCCGAGGACGACCGTGATCGGGGTCCGCAGCTCGTGGCTGACCATGGCCAGGAACTCGTCCTTGAGGCGGTCGACCTCCTCCAGCCGGGCCACCGTTGAGCTGAGGTCGGCGTTCTCCGCCTCCAGCTCCTTGGAGCGGCTGACCGCGGCCTCGTACAGCTCGCACAGGTCCTCCATGACCGGGCCGGTGACCGCGGCCGACAGCCGGGCCTGGCCCTGCCGGGCCGCCGACAGCGCCTCGAGCACGGCCGCGGGCACGTCGCCCTTGAGCACGTACCCACGGGCCCCGGCGGCCACCATCTCGCGCACATAGGTCTCGTCGGCGTACGCGGTGTGGGCGACCACCGCCACCTCCGGCCAGCGGTTCACGATCTCCCTGGTCGCGGCCACCCCGCCGGCGCCGGGCATGCGGCAGTCCATCAGGACCACGTCCGGGGCCAGCTGCTCGACCAGCGGGATGGCGGCCTCGCCGGAGTCGGCCTCGCCGACCACCTGCCAGCCGCCGACCTCCTCGAGCAGCGAGCGCAGGACCCGCCGGACCGCCGGATGGTCATCGACCAGCAGGACCCGCCCGGGGCCGCTGGTCCGTGTGATCGCCGTCTGCATGCTCTCTCTATCGGCTGCGCGGGATCGCGGATGAACTCCGAAGCGATAGGCTTTTCACATGAGAGATGTCGGCATCGTCGGGCTGCCCCAGAGCGGCAAGACAACCCTGTTCAACGCGCTGACCCGGGCGGGAGTGCCCGCCGGGGGGGCGGCCGGCAAGGCCAGCGTGGCCGCCGTGCCCGTCCCCGACCCCCGGGTGGACGTCCTGTCCGAGCTGGAGCGCTCCCGCAAGCGGGTGAATGTCGCGGCCCGGTTCGTGGACGTCGCCGGGTTGTCGGCCGGCGGCCCCGGCGGCGGCCTGGCCGCCCAGGGGCTCGGGGCCCTGCGCGAGGCCGACGCCCTGGCGATGGTGCTGGCCGCCTGGGACGAGAGCGTCCCCGACCCGGTGGACGCGGCCGCCGAGCTGACCCTGGAGCTGACCGTCGCCGACCTCGAGTCGGTCACCGGCGGGGCCGAGAAGGCGGCCAAGAAGGCCAGGGCCGGCGTGAAGGACTCCGCCCTGGAGGCCGAGGTGCTGGCCAGGGCCCGCGACCTGCTCGACCAGGGCACCCCCCTGCGGACCGCCCACTGGGAGCCGGAGGAGGCCAGGGTGCTGCGGAACTTCGCCCCCCTCACCCTCAAGCCGGCCCTGGCCGTGCTCAACCTGGCCGAGGCCGACGCCGCCTCGGCCGCCGAGCGGGCCGCCGAGGTCGAGGCCAAGCTCGGCCTCCCGACGGTGGCCGTGGCCGCCGCCCTCGAGGCCGAGGCGGCCGAGCTGCCCCCCGAGGACGCGGCCGACCTGTTGCGCGGGTACGGGGTCGAGCGCGGCGGCCTCGACCAGGTCGTCGGGGCCGCCTGGCGACTGCTGGATCTCATCGTCTTCCTGACCACCGGCGAAGACGAGACCAGAGCCTGGGAGGTCCACCGCGGCGCCACCGCCCCCGAAGCCGCCGGCCGCATCCACTCCGACCTCCAGCGCGGCTTCATCCGCGCCGAGGTCATCGCCTACGACGCCCTGGTCGCCGCCGGAGGCTGGGACACCGCCCGCTCCAAGGGCCTCCTCCGCACCGAGTCCAAGTCCTACGTCATCCAGGAAGGCGACGTCCTCAACATCCGGTTCAATGTGTAGCTGGCCTGGATGGACGTTGCCGGTGGCGCAACTCCACCGAGGTCCCGATCCATGTGGGGGGAGCTCGCCCCCCACGGCCCCCCAAGAGCGCGTGTGCCGAGGTTGGGGCTGATCGCGGGGTTGCTCAGATACCGGAGGCGAGGGCGAGGAGGCGGTCGACCCCGGCGTCCAGCGCTCGGACCTCCCGTTCGACCTGAGCCTCGAGGGGGGCGAGCTCGGCGGCTGTCTCAGCCCCGAGGCCGGCGCTGGCGGCGCGCCGGATCGTCAGCGCGACCCGGCTCACCTCGGCCACCCTGGCCCGGGCCGCGGGCAGCACCCGAGCCAGCTCGGCCAGGTCGGGCTCGCGCGCCAGCAGCCGCAGCTCAGCATCGAGGGTCCCGGCCACCCGGCTCAGCCGCCGGGCCAGATGGGGCAGGTCACCAATGGTGCCGCCGGCCGCTCTGACAACCGCGACCGCCTCGCCGGTGGCCTGCGCGGCCGTGTTCAGATCACGCCGAAGGCAAGCCACCTGCCGCCGAGCCCCAGGCGGTGTCGTGAGGGCCTGCACACTCCGGACCCGCCGCCGCAGCATCGGACTGCGCCGCATCCACCGCACAACCCGCCACACCGCAACCAGGGTCACCCCACCAGCCACAAGACACATCACCAGCAGGGTCAGCAGCAGCTCCTCCATGGCGCCGTCCTCCACTCTCCACTCGGCGTCACCGTCCTGAGGCTCGGACCACCATAGGACGGGCCATCGCTGTTGTCACCCGCTCCCGCCCGGTCAGCCGCCGGAGACGGCGGGAAGGATCCAGACCTCGTCGGTGTCGTCCACCGGGGTCTCGATCCCCGACAGGTAGCGGATGCTCTCGCCGTTGACGAACACGTTGACATGGCGGCGCAGGACCCCACGGTCGTCGAGGACCCGCTGGCCGACCCCGGGATGCACCTGGCCGAGGGCGGCCAGGACCTTCCCGACGGTGGCCCCGGCGACCTCGACCCGGCGCTGTCCGGCGGCGTGGCCGGAGAGGGCGCCCGGCAGGTGGACAATCGGCATCGACCAGCCCCTCAGGGCACCACGGCGGCCTTGACGCAGACCACCGGCGGCAGCCACTCGGCCAGGGCCTGCCAGCTGTCGCCCTCGTCGGAGGACGCGAACAGCTGCCCGGTGCGGGTCCCGAAGTAGAGGCCGGCCGGGTCGAGCCCGTCGGTGGCGAACCCGTCGCGGAGGACGGTGAGCCAGGCGTCGCGCTCCGGCAGCCCGCCGGTCAGCGGCTCCCAGGAGTCGCCCGCGTCGCGGGTCCGGTACACCCGGGCCTGGCCGTCGGGGGTGCAGCGGAACTGGTCAGAGTCCAGCGGGATGATCCAGGCGGTGTCGGGGTCGGTCGGGTGGGCGACCATGGGGAAGCCGAAGTCGCTCGGCACCCCGTTGGCCATGTCCTCCCAGTGGTCGGCCCCGTCATCGCTGCGGTACAGGCCCCAGTGGTTCTGGAGGTACAGCCGGTCCGGCCGCCCCCCGGCCAGGGCGACCTTGTGCACGCACTGTCCGAACTCGGGGTACTTGTCGGGCAGGAACACGGCCCGGACGCCGTCGTTGCGGGCCTGCCAGCTGCGCCCGCCGTCCTCGGTCCGGTAGACCCCGCCGGTGGAGATGGCGATCCACATCCGCTCCGGGTCGGCCGGGTCGGGCAGGACCGTGTGCAGGCACAGCCCGCCGCCCCCCGGCTCCCAGCGCGGCCGGTGCGGATGGTCCCACAGCCCCTGGACCAGCTCGAACGTCTCCCCGCCATCGTCGGAGCGGAACAGCGCCGCCGGCTCCACCCCGGCCCAGACCGTGCCCGGCCGGTCGTCGCCGGCCGGCTGGAGCTGCCACACCCGGGCCAGCGCGGCGTCGGTCCCCTCCGGGAACCGCAGGTTCCCCTCGGCCGGCTCGCTCCAGCTCCGCCCCAGGTCGTCCGAGCAGCGCACCACCGCCCCCCAGTGCCCATGCTCGGTCCCGGCCAGCAGCCGGCGCCGCCCACCGCGCCCGTCGAACCGGATGGAGTAGACCTGCTCGCCCCGGAAGTGGGGTCCGCTCCAGCGCCATTTGCCCCGCTCCGGGTCGCCGGCGAACAGCCACGCCCCCTTCATCGTCCCCACTGCGACCAGGAACTCCCCGGACTGCACGTCGAGATGCTCGCTCATGCCGGCAAGCCTACCTCTCCAGCCCGACATCGAGGGTGTTCCGTTGTCCGTATCGGTTGGGCGGTCGTAACGGGCGGCGAAACGCCGTGGACACGCAGCCTGGATGAACCGGCACACGGGCGCTACCTCAGCGTGGTACCGCTGCCTCCAGGGTGCCCGGGCCGACATGCCGATCGCGTGCTCGGTGGGCCTTGGACGGGCCGTCCACCAGGCGCAGGCCGAAAGCGGGCTCGCTGCCTTGTCAGGCGCGGGTCAGGAGGTCCTGGACGATGAGCGTCGCGGCCGCCGGGGTGCCTTTGACGAACCCGAAGAAGGGGCCGAAGTCCCGGGTGGCGGTGAACCCTGGCAGGTACAGGCCGGACAGGCTGGTCCCGAACGCCTCATCGAGCACGGGGAAGCCGTCGGTCACCTGGATGCGGTCCAGAACGCCGGCCAGGTAGGGGACCCGGGCCAGGTCGGCCTTGTAGCCGCAGGCAAAGACCACGTGATCGACCAGCAGCCCGTCGCCGTCGGACAGGCGCACCTGCAGCTCGCTGCCGGCCGGTGTGGCCTGGGTGTGGATCACCTCGTTCCCGGGCCAGCGGTGGATGGCCGCGCTGGCGAGTCTGGGGGTGAGCCAGTGCTCCAGGGTGAGCCGGCCGACCTCCCAGAACCGCTGGACGATCGCGTCCTGCTCGCCGTTGGACAGCGTTCGCCACCAGCCCCGGACCCGGACGGTATCTTCCACATAGGGGTCGACGAACCGCCAGCTCACCCGCTCGAACCGCGGCACCTCGTGGCGGTGGACCAGGTCGATCCGCTCGGCGCCGTGCTCGGCCAGCAGCGCCGCCCACTCATAGGCGCTCTGGCGGCCCCCCACGATCAGCACCCGGGCCCCCGACAGGTCCTCCAACCGCACCAGGTCGCAGGTGTGGGCCGCCCGGCCGGGCGGGACCGACCCCGCCCAGTCCGGCCGGTTGGTGAAGAAGCCGACCCCAGGAGCGGCGACCACCGCGTCGGCGGCGAAGCGCTCCCCGCTGTCCAGCACGGCCTCGAACCGGCCGTCAGGCTTGGCCAGCTCGGCGACCAGGTCCTCGCGGACCTCGATCCCCTTGGCCTGGCGGAACCACTCGGCATAGTCCAAGAACAGGCCGATAGGCAGGGGATCGACCTCTGCCGGGTCGATGGCGCGCTCCTCCAGGTACGCCTCCAGGGTGTGGACCCCGGCCGCGTCCAGGTGCCAGTCGGGTCCCGAGCGCAGGAACATCCCCGCAGGCATGTGATCTCGCCAAAAGCCCATCGGTCGGCCGACGACCACGGTCTCGATGCCGTGGTGTCGGGCGAAGGCGGCGGTCGACAGGGCATAGGGTCCGGCCCCGATGACCAGCAGCGACGTCCTGGTCGTCATCAGCTTGTCCCCTCTGGTGCGCGTCCGGCCGTCGCCGACTGACTGTGCCGACCAGCGTAGACTCGGCCGGAGGAAGGGTCGAGACATGACAGGTTCGGTGATCGTCGCGGCCGTCCGGACGCCGGTCGGCAGGTTCGGCTCGGCCCTGCGGTCTTGCTCAGCCGTCGACCTGGGGGCGGTCGCCATCGCCGAGGCACTGGCGCGGGCTGGGACGCCGCCCGGCGAGGTCGACTACGTGCTCATGGGACAGGTCCTCCAGGCCGGGGCGGGCCAGATCACGGCCCGGCAGGCGGCGATCGCGGCCGGCGTTCCCCAGCAGGTCCCCGCCATCACCCTCAACAAGGTGTGCCTGTCCAGCCTGACCGCGGTCGCCCTGGCCGACCAGCTGATCCGGGCCGGTGAGATCGAGGTGGCGGTCGCCGGCGGGATGGAGTCGATGACCAACGCCCCCTACGTCGTGCCCGGAGCCCGCTGGGGCGCCCGCAGGGGGCCGGCCGAGCTGGTCGACACGATGATCCACGACGGGCTGTGGTCGACGTTCACCGGCCAGCACATGGGCGAATCCTCCGACCAGGTGAACGCGGCCCTGGAGATCTCCCGGCAGGATCAAGACGCCTGGGCGGCCCGCTCCCACCAGCGCGCCGAGGCGGCCTGGGCGACGGGGCGGTTCGCCGACGAGGTCGTCGGCGTCCCGGTCCAGGATCGCGCGGGCGAGATGACCGTGGTCGAGCGCGACGAGGGCATCCGCCCGCAGACCACCCACGAGTCCCTGGCCGAGCTCCCGCCGGCGTTCACCCCGACCGGGACCATCACCGCCGGGAATGCCTCCCAGCTCTCGGACGGGGCGGCCGCCGTGGTGGTGATGAGCGCCGAGCGCGCCAAGGCGCTCGGCGTGGAGCCGCTGGCCGAGATCCTCGCCCACGGCATGTGCGCCGACCGGTTCGCCTACCTGCACACCGTCCCGGCGATCGCACTCGAGAAGGCGCTCAAGAAGGCCGGGAGGGACCTGCACGACCTCGGCCTGCTGGAGGTCAACGAGGCCTTCGCCTCGGTCGCGCTGCACGCCACCCGCATGCTCGGCGCTGACCAGGACATGGTGAACGTCAACGGTGGCTCGGTCGCGCTGGGCCACGCCCTCGGCTCCACCGGCGCCCGGATGCTCGTGACGCTCGTGCACGAGATACGCCGCCGCCAGGTCGAGCACGGCGCTGCGACCTTGTGCGGCGGGGGCGGCCAGGGCGACGCCCTCCTGGTGGGCCTCCCCCGCTGACACGACTCCCACAAGCCACACGATTGACGGCAGTCGCCGGGCTTCGCCGAAGGCCCAGGGGACGTCCTAGCGGATAGTCGTCCCGACCGTCAGCAGGACGTCCCCGGCCTCGACATCGATGTGCTCGCTCATGCGGAAACCCTACCCCGCGGCTCCGACACAGGGGAGGGCTGTCGGTGAAGGTCCTCGGCTCAGAGGTCCTCGAGGACCGCGTCGGCGGTGCGGCGACCCGAGGCGAGGGCGCCGTTGATGGAGGCGTTGTCGCGGTGGTCGCCGCAGATGTACAGGCCGGGGCGGAGACGGACGGGTCGTTCGGGGGGTTCGAGGGTGCCGGGGGGCTGGGCGGGCTGGGCGTGGGGGATGTGGTAGGTCTTGAGGTGGCGCCAGGCGACCACACCCGACCCGAACCAGTCGGCGATCTGGCCGAGGACGGCGGCTTCGAGGTCGGGGCCCTTGGGGAGGCCGGGGCGGTCGAGGACGGTGGCGGAGATGAGGGCGGCGCCGGGTGGGGCGTAGGTGGGGGCGACCGCGCTGGGGACGCAGAGGTTGTTGACCGGGCCCTCGCCGTCGCCGTCGAGGACGATCACCGGCTCGTCGACCGGGGCGCGGTCGGCGGCGAAGTACAGGCAGGTGGCCGCGACCGACCCTGGCGCCGCCGGCTCGCCGCCGAGCAGCGCTGAGGCGGCCGGGCCGTCGGTGGCGACCACGACCGCCCTGGCCGGCAGCTTCTCGCCGTCGGCGAGGGTGACGCCGTCGTCGCCGACGGCCATGACGCGCTGGCCGAGGCGGACGCAGCCGGGCGGGAGGCCGCCGGCGAGCTGCTCGGGGATCGCGCCCATGCCGCGGGTCGGAAGGGCGACGTCGCCGAGGGCGAACATCCGGTAGACGAACTCGAACATGCGGCTGGAGGTGCCCAGCTCGTGGTCGAGGAGGACCCCGCCGAACAGCGGCCGGAAGAAGCGGTCGACCATCACCTCGGAGAAGCCGTCGGCGGCCAGGGCCTCGCGGGTGGTGGTCTCGGGCCGGGCGAACAGCTCCTCAAGCGACCCGGCGGTGACCCGCCGCCGCAGCTTGGCCACGTTCAGCTTGTCGCCGAGGCCGCCCACCGGGGCCAGGGCGGTGCGGAGCCCGTCCCAGCGGCGGCGGAACGGGTCGGCGACGGTCACGAGCTTGCCGCCGGTATAGATCATCGCCCCCGGGTAGAA
Source organism: Actinomycetes bacterium (assembly GCA_030152105.1). The sequence continues at coordinate 4,204 of JASLIH010000138.1, read as the reverse complement.
CGGGTGCAGTTCCAGCTCGCGGTAGTCGAGCGCGTCGCTGGCCTCGGGGTAGGCGGTCAGCAGGGCCTGGAAGCCCCGGTCGAGCAGGAAGTCCTCGACCCGGTCGGTGCGGACCCGGCCGCCGACCCCGTCGGACGCCTCCAGGACGGTGGCGGCGACGCCCTTCTCGTGGAGGCGGCGGGCGCAGCGGAGCCCGGCCAGCCCGGCCCCGACGACGTAGACGCCGCCGTCCTTTGAGGCCATCTAGCTTCCTGGCCGCACGGCCCGGACCGCCTCAGCGTCGCGGCGTAGTGTCCCCGGGAGGGCGAAGTGGACGTTCTCGGGGATGACCTCGACCTCGCGGACCTCGGTCGCGCCCCGTTCGCGCAGGGCCTCGATCAGCTCGTCGACCAGCCACTCGGGGGCGGAGGCGCCAGAGCTGATCCCGACGGTGTCGACACCCTCGAACCAGGCCGGCTCGATCGCCGAGGCCTCCGAAACCAGGTGGGCCTGGCAGCCGGCGGCCCGGGCGACCTCGACCAGACGCACCGAGTTGGAGGAGTTGGTGGCCCCGATGACCAGCACCAGCTGACAGTCGCGGGCCAGGGTCTTGACCGCGGCCTGGCGGTTCTGGGTGGCGTAGCAGATGTCGTCGGAGCGGGGGCCGGCCAGCACCGGGAACCGCTCGCGCAGGGTGCCGATCACCCCGGACGTCTCGTCCACCGACAGGGTGGTCTGGGTGAGGTAGGCGACCCGCTCGGGGTCGGCGACCTCGACGCGGGCCGCCTCGTCCTCGTCGCCGACCAGGTGGACGGCCCGGGGCGCGTGGCCCATGGTGCCGACGACCTCCTCGTGGCCCTGGTGGCCGATGAGGACGATGTCGTAGCCCTTGGCGGCGAACTTGCGCGCCTCCTGGTGGACCTTGGTGACCAGCGGGCAGGTGGCGTCGATCACCCGCAGGCCGCGCTCCCTGGCCTCGGCGTGGACCGACGGGGCGACCCCGTGGGCCGAGAACACCACCGTCGCCCCCTCGGGCACCTCGTCGAGCTCGTCGACGAACACCGCGCCCCTGGTCTCCAGATCCTTGACCACGTGCAGGTTGTGGACGATCTGCTTGCGCACGTGGACCGGGGGGCCGTAGGTGGCCAGGGCGACCTCGACGATGTCGATGGCCCGCTCGACGCCGGCGCAGTAGCCGCGGGGGGCGGCCAGCAGCACCTGACGTGGGGCGGCGAACGCTGGGATGGGGAGGCTGCTCATGCCCCCATTCTATCGGTGCCAGCCGCTCGCGCCCGCCGGGCGGGCGTACCTTGTGGACAACCGTGGGAGAGGAGGCGTTGCGCGTGGAGCTGGAGGCGCTCGACCACGTCGGGCTAGTGGTCTCCGACATGACCCGGTCGGTTCGCTGGTACCAGGAGGTGCTGGGCCTGCGCCGCGCCCACCAGGAGGCCTGGGGCGAGTTCCCGGCCGTGCTGGAGGCCAACGGCAGCGGGGTGGCGCTGTTCCCCAACGATGGCGACGGGCCGGTCCCGGCCGACGACCCGATGCGGCATGTCGGCTTCCGGACCTCCCGCCAGGGGCTGGAGACGGCCAAGGAGGAGCTGGCGGCGCGCGGCATCGAGTTCGAGGAGGGCGACTACGGCGTCGCCTGGTCGGTCTACCTGTCCGACCCGGACGGCTACCAGGTCGAGATCACCACCTACGAGCCGGCGCCGGCTTGACCGCTCGGCCGGCCGGCTCCGGATAGGCTGTCCCGGAGATGACCGAGGCAACCGAGAGCTGGGTCGCTGCCAGGGAGCTCGACCCTCGCGTCGTGACCGTCTGGACCCTGCAGGAGGCGATCGGCTACGGGGTGCTCGCCCTGCTGGCGCTGGCCGTCGACATCGGGGCGAGGCTGGCCGGGTTGGACGTGCCCGGCCCGCCCGGGCTGGTCGCCGGGCTGCTGGCGGTTGCCGGAGGGCTGGCCGCCTGGTGGGTGCCCCGGGCCAACTACCGGCACTGGCGCTACCACGTTGCCGAGGACGCCCTCGAGCTGCGCCACGGCGTTGTCCGGCGGATCCACTCGGCGATCCCGTATTTCCGGGTCCAGCACATCGACGTGTCCCAGGGGCCGGTCGAGCGGGCCGTCGGCCTGGCCCGGCTGGTCGTCCACACCGCCTCGGCCGGCACCGACGCCACCATCCCGGGCATCGCCGTCGGCGACGCCGAGGGCCTGCGCCGCCTGATCCTGGCCAGGGCCGGCGACGGCGATGCGGTCTGAGGACCCGGGCCCGGGGCCGGTCGGCGACCCGGGAGGGGTGGTGGGCCCGGGGGCTCCTGGAGGGTCGCTCGAGGGCGGGGGTGGGGGGCCGCGGCGGCTGCACGTGCTCAGCCCGGTGTTCTTCGCGGTCGGGCACGCCTGGCGGCTGTGGCCGCTCGCCCTGCTGGTGGTGGCCCGGCGGCAGCTCTGGCTGCTCGTCCTGGGGGCGCTGGTGCTGCTGGCCTGGAGCACGATCGAGTGGCTGCGCCGGACCTACGAGCTGGAGGGCGGGGCGCTGCGGCTCGAGGAAGGGGTGCTGGCCCGCAAGCTCCGGGCGGTCCCGTTCGACCGGATCCAGCAGGTCGACCTGGTCCGCAAGCCCCTGCACCGCCTGCTCGGCGTGGCCACCCTCCGGGTCGAGACGGCCGGGGGTGGGTCGGCCGCCGAGGTCGACCTGGACGTTGTCACCCTCGACGAGGCCCGGGCCCTGCGGGCCAGCCTGCTCCAGGCCAAGGCCCGGCTCGCGGGCATCCCGGTGGGCCAGGCGCCCGCCTCGGGTGGCGACGCGACCGCGGGGAGGGCGCCCGGGCCTCGGGCGGCCGGGAGCCAGGTGGACACCTCGGTCGACCTCACCGCCCCGAGGGCCGAGCGGGTGCTGCTCCGGCTCGGGCTCGGAGAGGTGATGCTGGCCGGGATCACCGGGTCGCGGGCGGCGGCCGCGCTGGTCGTGCTCGGCCCCATCAGCCAGGCCAGCGACTGGTTCCCGGGGCTGTCCGACTGGCTGTTCTCGCGGTTCGACCCGGAGGCGGTCACGCCCACCACCCCGGCCGCCTTCGCCGCGGTGGCCGTGGTCGGCGCAATCGTGTGGCTGGGCCTGGCCGCCGCCTCGAGCATCGTGACCGACTACGGCTTCACCCTGGCCCGCACCGGGAACGACCTGGTCGTCCGGCGAGGGCTGCTGGAACGGCGGGAGGCAGTCCTGCCCCTGGCCCGGCTCCAGGTGGTCCGGATCGAGGAGTCGCTGCTACGGCGGGCCCTCGGCCTGGCCTCGATCCGCATCCAGAGCGCCGGGCGGGCCGGACGCTCGGACCAGACGGCCAGCCGCCTGGCCATCCCGGTCCTCCAGCGCGCGCAGGTCAACCGCGTACTGGAGGAGCTGCTCCCCGGGGCCGCCCCGGTCCCGCGACTGCTCCTCCCTCCCCCGGCGGCCCGCCGCCGCGCGGTGACCCGCAGCGTCGTCGTCGCCACCCTCGTCATGGCCGCGATCGCTCTCCTCCTGTGGTGGCTGAGCGCACTGGACGTCCTGACCGTCCCGGTGGCCTTCGGGATTGTCGCCGTGCCCGTGCTCGCCCTGGCCGTGACCCTCGGCCTGGCCGCCTACCGGCATCTGGGCCACGCAACCCGGGAGGGCTTCCTCTACGCCCGGGTCGGGGTCGCCATCCGGGTCACCACCGCCGTCCCCGTCGCCAAGGCCCAGAGCGGCAGCGTCCGCTCCTCTCCGTTCCAGCGCCGCGCCGGCCTCGCCACCCTCCACGTCGACATCGCCGGCGGCGGCCCCACCCCCCGCGTGCACGACGAGTCCGAGGCCACCGCCGAGCGCCTGCTCCACGTGATGCTCGGCCGGGTCGGGGTGTGACCCGCGCTGCCGAGGGGGTGTGGACAACCAAGGGCACCGCAACGCCGCGCTCGGGTAGCCTCCCCCACCGGGGGACCCGGCGCAGGACCGGGAGGTTCGAGCACGGGTCGAGCGCGGGTCGAGCTCCGGTCGAGTCAGCGCTGCCGGGGGGCGCGGGTTTGAGCGCGAACCGGCTAGCCCTGCTCGAGGGCGGTGATCGCGCGGTCGAGGGCGGCGGGAACGTCGCCGACGAGGAGGTGGTGGCCGTCGCGGGCGACCTGGCGGCCGGAGACCACGACCGAGGTGACGTCGGCGGCGGTGGCGGCGAACACCAGGTGGTCGGCGGCGTCGGCGGGCCGGGTGCCGGCCAG
>JASLIH010000595.1 GCA_030152105.1 Actinomycetes bacterium | reverse complement strand
CCGGGTCGTGGTGGGGGAGCGGGCCGAGCTGGCCATCACCACCATCGAGCTGGAACAGGCCACCGCCACCGACGGCCGCCCCCTGCGCCCTGGCAGGGCCAAGGTCCGCCTCCGCGCCCACGGCACCGAGGTCGGCTGCCGAGTCGTCCCCCTGGATCCCGTTCCCCCCGGGGGACCCGCAGGACCCCGGGGAGGCATCCCGGCTCGTCGCCCGGGAGGCAGGGTCCGGCTGGAGCTGGATGAGCCGGTCGACGCCGTCGCCCCCGGGCAGGCCGGGGTGCTGTACGACGGCGACCTGGTCCTCGGCGGCGGCACCGTTTCCACCACCAGCCGCGGGGGCGACCTCCTCACGCGCTAGCAGCCAGCCAGCAGTCTGCGGTGCGCGTCGCGGGTGTCGCCATGCCGGCCGCGCGGTTGGCCTTAGGTCGCTGCGCGCCTGGCGGCATCGAACGGGGTCCGGTCGAAGACCAGCAGGCTGTGGACGATCCTGCCGTCCTTGACCGTGAAGCGTTCGGCGCTCGGGGCGTCCTGGACCAGCGTGGTGTGGGGGTTGTACATCAGCAGGGCGGTGTCGTCGTCCCCGAACGCGGCGATCAGCTCGGAGCCGGTCAGCATCCGCGCGAACGGCGCCATGAACTGCCGGAGCCCCTCCACCCCGTCGACCCGGCCGGCCGGCGCCTCGCACACGACGTCGTCAGCGACGTGGGTCATCGCCCGGTCGATATCCTTCCCGGTCCAGGCGTGGTAGTAGGCCAGGGCCACCGACAGCGCGGGGCTGGGATCTCGGGTCACGGTTGTCCCTCCAGGAGCCGGTCGTTGGGGTGTCAGGTCGTTACGACACCGCCGCCGGCGAGAACGGACCGGAGCCAGCGATGGGAAGATGTGGTGATGAGCGAGCCCACCCTGGCCCGCGCCCGAGCGGGAGACCAGCAGGCGTTTCGCGAGCTCACCGACCCCTACCGGCGCGAGCTGCAGCTGCACTGCTACCGGATCCTCGGCTCGGTGCAGGACGCGGAGGACGTGCTGCAGGAGACGCTGGTGGCGGCCTGGCGCGGCCTGGCCCGCTTCGAGGGACGGTCTTCGCTGCGGGCGTGGCTGTACCGCATCGCGTCCAACCGCTGCATCAATGCCCTGCGAGACGCCAGGCGGCGGCCGCCACCGGCGCCGGTCGCCCCGTTCGAGGCGCCTGCGCCCACCCGGTACGGTGAGCCGACCTGGCTGCAGCCCTACCCGGACCTGCTGCTGGAGGGGATTCCCGACGCCGCGCCCGGGCCGGAGGCGCGCTACCAGGCCAGGGAGGCGATCGAGCTGGCCTTTGTCGCCGGGCTCCAGCAGCTGCCGCCGCGCCAGCGGGCCGCGCTGGTCCTGCGCGACGTGCTCGGCTTCCACACCGCGGAGGTGGCGGGCATCCTCGACAGCAGCGAGGCTGCAGTCAAGGGTGCCCTGCGGCGTGCGCGGGCGACCCTCGCCCAGCGCCGTCCAACCGCGGGTCGCCAGCGGACACCACCGCCCCACTCGGCGCGCGAACGCGAGCTCACGCGACGCTTCGCCGACGCGTTCCAGGCCGACGACGTCGACAGCCTCGTCGGGCTGCTGACCGACGATGCGTGGCTCACCATGCCCCCGGCCCCGCACCAGTACCAGGGCGCGGCGGCGATCGCGTCGTTCCTGCGCGCCAGCGCCGCCTGGCGCGGTGGACGCCGGTTCCGGCTGGTGGCGACGCGCGCCAACACCCAGCCCGCCTTCGGCTGCTACCTCAACTCCCCGCGGGCGCCGATCGCGCAGGCCGCCGGGCTGATCGTGCTCACCCTGGACGGCGAGCAGGTCTCCGCCATCACCCGCTTCCTCGACCTCGGCGTCCTCCACCGCTTCGGCCTCCACCAGACACTGCCCGGCACCTCGAAGCTCACCGCCCCGGTCCCGGTCGCCCGGCCACCGGAGCAGGAGGGCTGGGGGCGGGACCCGGGTTAGCCGTCGCGGCGTTCCAGGCGGGTGTGGACCTCGTAGCGGTCGCCGCGGTAGAGGGAACGGACGTACTCGATCGGGGCGCCGACGGGGTCGCGGGTGAGGCGCTGGAACAGCAGGGCTGGCTGGTCGGCGTCGACCTGGAGGATGGCGGCCTCGTCGGTGGTGAGGCGGACGACGCTGGCCCACTGGTCGGCGTCGGCCACGCGGACGTCCCAGGTGCGCTCGAGCAGCTCGTAGAGGGAGGCGTCGGTCAGGTCGGCCGACTCGAGGCCGGGGAGCCGTTGGGCTGGGAGGTGGGTGCGCTCCAGGGCCATCGGCTCGCCGTCGGCGGTGCGGACCCGCTCCAGGTGGACGACCGGGCTGCCGGGGACGATGGCCAGGTGCCGGGCGACGACCTCGCTGGCCGGGACCACGGCCTGGCTGCGGACCACCGAGCCCGGGGTCATGCCTCTGGCCCGCATGTCCTCGGTGAAGGAGGTCAGGGTGAGGGGCTGGCGGAACTTGGGCTCGGCCACGAAGGTGCCGCTGCCGTGGACCCGGTAGACCAGGCCGCGGGAGGCCAGGCCCTCCACGGCCTGGGTGACGGTCGCCCGGGCGACCCCGTAGCGGTCGGCCAGCAGCCGCTCTGAGGGGAGCAGCGCCCCCGGCTGAAGGGCGGCGATCACCCCCTCCAGGATCTCCTGGAGCTGCTCGCCCTTTGGCCTCGTGTACGAGAGCTTGCGGGGGAGCGCCTCGACCTGAGCTCCACGTCGGCGTGCCGTCATGCCGACAAGTCTACCGTCAACCGCTTGACAACTGGACTAGGCCACTTTACCGTCCCATTCACTGGCAGGGCCCGACTCGGGGAGGACGCGGATGCTCGACCGCTCCGTCGACGCCGCACGACACGCGCACGGCGAGGCCGCCGCGACCCAGGGCGAGCCGCTGGAGGAGGCGGCCCGGCTGGTCGCGGGCAGCGTGGCCGCCGGCGGGGAGCTCTCGTGACCGGGCTGCTGGTCACCGGGGCCCGGGTGCTCACGCCGGGTGGGGAGTGGCCGCGAGGGTGGATCGCGGTCGAGGGGCGGCGGATCGCCGCCATGGGCCAGGGGGAGCCGCCGCCGGGGACCGGCGCCGGAGCCGACGTGCTGGCCGCCGACGGCCTGGTGGCCATGCCCGGGTTCATCGACCTGCACGTCCACGGGGCGGTCGGGGTGGACGTGATGGACACCGACCCGGACGGGCTAGAGCGTATGGCCCGCTTCTTCGCCGGCCACGGCGTCACCGCCTGGCTGCCCTCGACCATGACGGCGAGCGGCCGCGACACCGAGCGGGCCCTGGAGGCGGTGCGGGCGGTCGCCGGTCCGGTCGACGGCGGCGCCACCATCCTCGGCGCCTACCTGGAGGGTCCCTACCTGAACCCCGTCCGGGCCGGGGCCCAGGACCCCGCCCACATCCGGCCGGCCGACCGTGCCGAGGCGGCCCGGCTGCTCGACCCGGGGGTCGCGCGGGTGCTCGTCCTCGCCCCCGAGGTCGAGCGGAACCGCTGGCTGATCGCCGATGCCGTGGCCCGGGGCGTGACCGTGTCCGCCGGCCACACCGACGCCACCTACGACCAGGCCCTCCAGGCCGTCGCCGACGGCGTCCGCCACGTGACCCACGCCTTCAACGCCATGCGCCCCCTCGGCCACCGTGAGCCGGGGCTGCTCGGCGCGGCCCTGGTCGTCCCCGAGCTTCGCTGCGAGCTGATCGCCGACAACGTCCACGTCCACCCGGCCGCCATGCGGCTGCTCGTCCAGGCCAAAGGGGCCGAGGGCGTGGTCCTGGTCAGCGACGCCCTGCAGGCCACCGGGCAGTCTGAGGGCGCCTACTCCGTCGGGGGCCGACCGGCCTTCTTCATGGACGGCGCCATCCGCCTCGCCGACGGGACCCTGGCCGGCAGCGTGCTCACCCTCGACCGGGCCCTGCACAACCTCCAGGCGGCCACCGGCCGCCCCCTGACCGAGCTGTGGCCGGCGGCCAGCCGCAACGCCGCCCAGGCCATCGGGGTCGACGACGTCAAGGGCACCCTTGAGCCGGGCAAGGACGCCGACCTGGTCCTGCTCGACCCCTCCCTCGAGGTGGTGGTGACCGTGGCCGAGGGCGCCGTCGTCCACGGCGGCGACCGCCTTCCCCGCCGGCCCGCCCCGGCCGGCCGCGCCCCTCCCGACTAGCCACCGCCGTCCCAGCAGCAAGGAGGAAGGTCCATGTCCAGCTCTCGCCGCCATCGTCTCTCCGCCGTCCTCGCCCTCGCCGTCGCCCTGGTCCTCGGGGTGGCCGCCTGCGGGGGGTCGGACGAGAAAGGCGACCAGTCCAGCGCCCAGTCGGGCCCCCGTACCATGACCATCTGGTTGATGGAGGGAAGCGCCCCGCCCAAGGTCGTCGACGCCGTCAACGCCGAGTGGAAGAAGGCCCACCCCAACGACACCGTCAAGGTCGAGCTGCAGCAGTGGAACAACATCACCACCAAGCTCGACGCCGCCTTCGCCGGCTCCAGCCCGCCGGACGTGGTCGAGCTGGGCAACACCCTGGTCTCCAAGTACGCCGCCGCCGGCGCGCTCCAGGACCTGAGCGGCAGCCGCGGCGACTTCGAGAACAACCAGGCCTGGCTCCAGTCGCTCACCGAGTCCTGCACCATGGACGGCAAGCTCGTCTGCGCCCCGTACCTGGCCGGCAGCCGGGCCGTCATCTACCGCAAGAGCATGTTGGCCAAGGCCGGCATCACCCAGGCCCCGGCCAGCCTTGAGGAGCTCCAGGCGGACGCCGAGAAGCTGATGGCGACCTTCGGCTCCGACAAGCGGTTCTCGGCCTTCTACTTCCCCGGCAAGTACTGGTACGCGGCGCTCCCCTTCGTCTGGGACCACGGCGGCGACATCGCCGTCCAGGACGGCGGCCAGTGGCGCGGGACGCTGGACAGCCCCGAGTCCCAGGCCGGGCTGACCGCCCTCAAGCAGCTGGTCGACTGCTGCTCGCGGGCTGACAAGCAGGGCGACGAGCTCAAGCAGGACCAGGCGTTCGCCCAGGGCCACATCGCCATGATCGTGGCCAACGGCTGGGAGAAGGG
>JASLIH010000119.1 GCA_030152105.1 Actinomycetes bacterium | reverse complement strand
GTGAGCACGTGCCTCATGCCGCGGCCGAGATCGGCACCGCGACGAGGCTAGCCAGGCTGGGAGAACAGCAGCCAGCGCCCCAGCAACGCCGTCCAGGTCTGCGTGCCCACGATCCCGTCGACCGACAGGTTCTCGTTCTGCTGGAAGTCGCGGACCGCGGCTTCGGTCTTGGGCCCGAAGATCCCATCCACCGTCAGTTGCTTCACGCCCTTGACGAAGTTGAGCATGAACTGCAGGCGCTCCACCGGTGGCTCGCCGGAGTGCTGGCCCTTGCGGAGGATCGGCAGGCTCAGGGTGACCTGGGCGTTGGCCTGGGGAGGGCTCATCCGCTCTCTCCTTCGACGTGATCGGGGATCCAGTGGGCCGAGATGCTACCGATCGCCTGATTCTGGGCCAAGCCCCGGCGGCGTGGTTTCCGCCGGCCGCTGTTCAGTCGCGCCCGCAGGAGACCAGCGCCAACGCCCAAGCGGAGATGGTGGACGGATCGGGAAGCAGGTGGTCCTTCCCGCGAGCCGTCCACAGGTAGGGGCCGGCAGGCGAGCCCGACGGATTGGCGGGAACGCTGGCCGTGAGCAGGCTGCCCGCCCCCCGCCAATGGGTCTCGGCGCCTCCGCCGACCAGCGCCGGCCCATCCTCGGCCCCGCAGTCCACCCCCGGATGCGGCACGACCGAGCGCGAGTCCCCATGGAAGCGCACCACCGTCAGACCCCTGGAGGCCAGGAAGCTCCTGGTCACTCCGATGGCGAAGGCCGTGACCGTGGAAGGGCTCGGGTACACGTGGTCCTTGGCGGCCGCATACCAACCCTGCCCAGCGGCCGGACGCGACGCCCACAGCAGGCTGCCGGAACCCTCGGTTTGCTCCCAGTTCGCCCTGGCACCCCCGCCGACCAGTACGAAGCCCGGAGGCAACATCGCCGTGGCATCGGGGTGGTTGACCGGCGTCGACGTGGTGGCGTCGACGATGACGTACTCCGACGGCGGGATCGACGCCGCAAAGCAGGCGACCCCGATGGTGGCAGGGCTGGACAGCCCATGGTCCTTGGCCCGTGCCTCCCAGTTCGTGCCGCTCGTCGGGAACATGGCGGTGAGCAGGCTGCCCGGGCCGCTCCCGTAGTCCACCACGGCACCTCCCCCAAGGATGGGCAGGCCACTGGTGATGCTCATCGCGATGGTCGGATGGGCAGCGGGCGTGGTGGTCTTGTCCTCGTGCAGCTCGATGGTCAGGCCGTGGAAGGTGTATGACGCCGTCAGTGCCATTGCAAAGCCCCCTCGCAGGACCGCCGCTCGCGGTTCCCACCTCAAGGTGGCAGCCTGGCCCATCCCCTGCCGTGCTCCGGGTCACCGACTCCTGGTGCCGCTCATCACGCGAGCCGGCGACCGTCCGACCAGGGGTGTCCGAAGGCAGCGTGACCAAAGACCCACCAAGAAGGCAGCCGGGCCTTCCTACACCGGGTTGGGTGCAACCGCTAGGCCATGCTGCCGAAGGTCGGCTTGCCGGCGCGCTCGTAGATGAGGTGCACGGCGCCCATGCTGAAGGTCGCCGACTCCACCAGCCGCAGCGCGGTCGGCACCGTGCCCTCGGCGAACAGCCGCTTACCGCTGCCGAGCAGGAGCGGAAACACCCACAGGTTCAGCCGGTCGACCAGATCGTTGCGCAGCAGCGTCTGCACGAGGTCCCCGCTGCCGATGACGTCCAGTCGGCCGAACTCTTCCTTGAGCTGCGCCACCGCCTCGGCCACGTCGCCCTCGATCAGCCTGGAGTTGGTCCACCCCACCGTGTCCAGCGTCCGCGAGGCGACGAGCTTGGGCGCGCCATTCAGCCGGGCCGCGATCGGGTTCTCGGCCGGCTGCTGCGGCCAGTAGGCCGCGAAGGTCTCATAGGTCTTGCGGCCGAGCAGTAGCGCCTCCAAGCCCGCGATGTTGTCGCCGATGACCTTCCCCGAATCCTCGTCGACATAGGGCGCCTGCCAGCCGCCGTACTCGAATCCCCCCTCACGGTCCTCCTCGGGCGCGCCGGGCCCCTGCAGGACCCCGTCCAACGACGTGAACATATTGACGACCAGCTCTCCCATGACATCCCCCTCGAGGGCGGCTACCGCGGCTCGGTCGTCTCCTTCGGGGCGTCGAAGGGCCGCAGGCGGCGGCCGGTTCACGCATCGGCAGCCCACCCAGGATCAGGCGACCATGGCACCAAGCGTGCTGTAGCTGAAGTGACATTGCAACCACGCCCCAGCTGGTCCATGGCCGACGCCGGGCGAGCAGCTCGGGGACGTTCGGGTGGAGCACGCAGAACTCGTTGCCCCAGGGGTCGCGCATGACCCAGCGGTCAAAGCCACGCCCTGACGAACTGGCAGACGCGGGCCTTGAATCATCCAATCAGGGTGATGCCGTCTCGCCGCCGCGTCCTCGATGCTGTGGACATGGATTATTGGTTGACGGGGGCGGCGGGAGGGATAGTGAGCAACGGCGGCAGGCCCAATATGGCGGTGCGCTACGACAATGGAAGCAGTTGTTCCTGGAGCAGCACGCCACCGGCACCCTGTAATCTGGGCCGAGTCGTTCGCCGTGCTGCGGGTGCCCAAGCTGTTCAACCTGCGCACCGACCCCTATGAGCGGGCCGATACCGCCTCCAACACCGACTGGGACTGGGTGATGGACCATACCTTCCTGGCGGTGCCGACCCAGGCCACCTTCCAGGAGCTCCCTCCCCGCCAGAAGGCGGCCAGCTTCACCGTCGATCAGGTCATGGGCAAGCTGCTGGCCGGCATCGCCAGGAGACGACCATGAGGACTCGGCCCGGGCTCGCCGGGGAGACGGTCCCGCTGGTCGACACGCAGCCGGCCGCATCGGACAGCCCACCAGCGCCGGGCATGGTGTGGATCCCCGGCGGCAGCTTCCTGATGGGGTCTGACCACCACTACCCAGAGGAGGCACCAGCCCATCGGGTGACCGTGGACGGCTTCTGGATCGACCGGCACACCGTCACCAACGCCGAGTTCGCCCGGTTCGTGCGCAAGACCAGCCATGTAACGGTGGCCGAGCGGACGCCCGACCCGGCCGACTACCCCGGCGCCAGGCCGGAGTCGCTGGTCCCGGCCTCGATGGTGTTCCGCGCCCCGAGCCACCGGGTCGATCTGGGTGACCACTACAACTGGTGGACCTATGTGCCCGGGGCCGACTGGCGCCACCCCCAGGGGCCGGGCAGCTCGATCAAGAAGAAGCCCGACCACCCGGTGGTCCACGTCGCCTGGGACGACGTGCACGCCTACGCCGCATGGGCGGGAAGAGCACTGCCAACCGAGGCCGAGTGGGAGTTGGCCTGCCGCGGTGGGTTGGAAGGTGCGGAGTTCGCCTGGGGCGAGGAGCTGAACCCGGACGGGCACTGGATGGCCAACACCTGGCAGGGGGAGTTCCCGATCGAGAACCTGGAGGTGGACGGCTATGCGGGGACGGCCCCGGTGGGCCGCTACCCGGCCAACGGCTACGGCCTGTTCGACATGATCGGCAACGTCTGGGAGTGGACCGGCGACTGGTACCAGGCCCACGGCGAGCTGGCCCACGCCTGCTGCGCGGTCGCCAACCCCCGCGGCGGGGACCGGGAGCACAGCCGCGACCCCAACGACGTGGCCGCCATCCCCCGCCGGGTCATCAAGGGCGGCTCGCATCTGTGCGCCCCCAACTACTGCCGGCGCTACCGACCGGCCGCCCGCATGGCCCAGCCGGTCGACACCTCAACCTCCCACCTGGGGTTCCGCTGCATCATCCGGGGCAATGACCAGCGCTGAGGACTGTCGCGCTGCCGACCAGGTGCGCGCGATCGGATCTGCGGGACCGCTCGTTTGGAGCTGAAGCCTTCGGCGGCTTGCTCGTGCTGGGCCAACCGCCACCGAGCAGGTCCGCGGGGCGCCGGTGACCAGCGCCCACTCATCCCGTTGGGATGATGTCAGCCGTTGGGTGTTCATCCCATCATTTGGGGGTGGGAGGCTGTCGGTGTCGAACGGGACGAGGGGAGCCGGGATTGTGACCGAAGCCAAGGGGTCGAAGCCCAACATCGTCGTGTTCATGTCCGACGACGTCGGCTGGGGTGATCTGGGCTGCTATGGCGGGGGTGAGAACCGCGGCGCGCCGACTCCGCATCTGGATCGACTGGCGGCCGAGGGCCTGCAGTTCATGTCGTTCTACGGTCAGCCGAGCTGCACCCCGGGCCGAGCGGCCGCGATGACGGGTCGCCTCCCGATCCGCAGCGGCATGACGACGGTGTCGTTCCCAGGGCAGGGTGGCGGGCTCCCGGCTGGCGAGTGGACGGTTGCGAGCGTGCTCAAGCAGGCCGGCTATAGCACCTGCCAGATTGGCAAATGGCATCTCGGCGAGGCCGACTACTCAATGCCGACAGCGCACGGCTTCGACGAGATGTACAACACCACGCTCTACCACCTGAACGCGTACACGTACACCGACCCCACGTTCAACCCCGACTTCCCGTTCGACGACACTGCGACGATGGCGATGTGGGGCAACGTGATCGGTGCCATCGAGGGCAAAGCCGGGGAGAAGTGGCACGAGGCCGAGAAGCTCGATGCGGCGAAGATCCCGTTCATCGACGAGAAGTCGGTCACGCACGCCACCGACTACCTCGAGGCCCACGCCAAGGACGACGCCCCCTTCTTCCTCTACCTGAACACCGCGAAGATGCACCAGCCCAACCTTCCCCACCCGGACTTCGTCGGGAAGTCGATGGCGAAGAGCAAGTATCTCGACGCACTCGTCGAGCTCGACCACCACGTCGGAGTGGTCGTCGACAAGGTCCGCGAGCTCGGCATCGAGCAGGACACACTCATCGTCTGGACGACCGACAACGGCGCCTGGCAGGACGTGTACCCGGACTGTGGCTACACCCCGTTCAGGGGCACGAAGGGCACCGACTACGAAGGTGGCAGCCGGGTGCCGGCGATCGCTTGGTGGCCGGGCACGATCGAGGCGGGCCGGCGCAACGCCGAGATTGTCGGTTCGCTGGACTTCATGGCGACGTTCGCGAGCCTGGCCGGCCTCGAGCTGCCGACGGAAGACCGGGAAGGCGAGCCGACGATGTTCGACAGCTTCGACCAGACCGCGCTGCTGACCGGTGACGGACCGTCGACGCGTGACCACTGGTTCTACATGACCGAGACCGAGCTGATCCCTGGCGCCATCCGACTCGGCAAGTGGAAGGCGATCTGGAACATCCGCGTCGGCTGGAAGGGCGCGGCCGAGTACACCAACATCGTGCCCGAGCTCTTCGACCTCTGGCAGGACCCAGGTGAGCGCTACGACATTTTCATGGCCAGCTGGGCCGAGAAGACCTGGCAGGCGCCGCAGATGGGAGCGAAGGCCCTCAGTCTGCTGCCCACCTACCGGCAGTACCCGAACCGGGCTTTGCAGTCCGCTGGCCTGAGCGGCGCCATGTTCGACGTCGAGGACGCCCAGGTCCAGCAGCAGGTGCAAAGGTTGCTCCATGCCCTCGCCGCGAACAAGTAGCAGCCCCGGCGCAGCCGATCACGACGATTCACGTGCGTTGCGTCAAACCTTGTGTTGTTCTGCCGCTCGGATCCGCACCTGATCCGGAACCGTGATCACCCCGATTGGAGGATGCCCCTGGGCTGCCCGGCTGCCAGGGTGGCTGTGGAAGATAGGCTTCCCGAGCCGTAGAACGGGCCGGCACGGCTGTGCCCGCGAGCCGCAGCCGAGCCCACAGCGCAGGTAAGGAGTCGTGCCATGGCGGCGGTTCATCAGGCAGGCGCCCATGACGTCGGAGGCTCCCAAGCGGGACCGGCCGGTGATCCGCTTGGAAGCTGGCGGGAGGGCGCCACCAAGCAGGCCATCCTGGACTTCGTCCAGCGCGTGACCACCGAAGGTGGGAGTGACGCGGTGCCGCCCGAGGAACGGGTGGCGGTGTTCGACAACGACGGCACGCTGTGGTGCGAGAAGCCAATGCCCATCCAGCTCGACTTTGTCTTGCGCCGTCTGGTCGTCATGGCCGACCAGGATCCGGCGCTGCGGACCCGTCAGCCCTGGCAGGCCGCCTACACCAGGGACCACCGCTGGCTGGGCGAGGTCATCACCAAGCACTACCACGGCGACGACAGCGAGCTGCCGGTGCTGGCTGCCGGGGTGCTGCAGGCCTTCGCCGGTGTCACCGTGGAGGACTTCGAGGCCCAAGCCGACCGGTTCCTGCGCACCACCCCCCATCCCACCCTGGGCCGCCCGTATCTGGCATGTGGCTATGTGCCGATGGTGGAGCTC
>JASLIH010000118.1 GCA_030152105.1 Actinomycetes bacterium | reverse complement strand
CCCAACCTGAGCCCGCCTCGCGTGCTCGGCCACGAGGTCGCCGGCGAGGTCGTCGAGGTCGGCGAGGGTGCCGGCGGCTGGTCGGTGGGGGACAGGGTCCAGGTGATCGCGGCCATCCCCGACGGCACCTGCCACGAGTGCCGCAACGGCCGCATGACGGTCTGCCCCAACCAGGAGCTGATCGGCTACCAGTACGACGGCGGCTTCGCCGAGCTGATGCGGGTCCCGGCCAAGGTGCTGGCCGTCGACGGCGTCAACCGCATCCCCGACGGGCTGTCGTTCGCCGAGGCGTCGCTGGCCGAGCCGCTCTCCTGCGTCATCAACGGCCAGGAGCTGGCCCGGGTCGGCGAGGGCCAGACGGTGGTGGTGGTCGGGGCCGGGCCGATCGGCTGCCTGCACGTCCGGCTGGCCCGGGACCGGGGCGCGGCCCGGGTGCTCCTGGTGGAGCGGAGCGCCCGGCGCCTGGCCCTGGCGGCCACCCTGGTCGCCCCCGACGAGGCGGTCGTGGCCGACGGCACCGACACCGTCGCGGCGGTCCGCGAGCTGACCGGCGGGCGGGGGGCCGACGTCGTCGTCGTGGCCGCCGGCTCCGGCGAGGCCCAGGAGGACGCCCTGCGCATGGCCGCCCGCCGGGGCACGGTCAGCTTCTTCGGCGGCCTGCCCAAGGACCGCCCCACCATCACCTGCGACGCCAACATCGTCCACTACCGCGAGGTCGGCATCGTCGGCGCCAACGGCTCCACCCCCGCCCACAACCGGCAGGCCCTGGAGCTGATCGCCTCCGGCGTGGTCCCGGTGGCCGACCTCATCACCCACCGCCTCCCCCTGGAGGAGACGGTCGCGGGCATCCACACCATGACCACCGGCGAGGCCATCAAGGTCACGATCGAGCCCTGACCGGGCGGCCTAGCCCGCCGGCGTCACATACGCCCCCGACAGGCCGCCGTCGACCAGGAAGGTGCTGGCCGTGATGTAGCTGGCGTCCTCGGAGGCCAGGAAGCAGGCGGCGGCGGCGATCTCGGAGGCCTCGGCGAAGCGGCCCATGGGCAGGTGGACGAGGCGCCGGGCTGCCTTCTCGGGGTCCTTGGCGAACAGCTCCTGGAGCAGGGGGGTGTTGACCGGGCCGGGGCAGAGCGCGTTCACTCGGACCCCCCGGCGGCCGAACTCGACGCCCAGCTCGCGCGAGAGGGCGAGCACCCCGCCCTTGGACGCGGTGTAGGAGATCTGCGAGGTCGCCGCCCCCATCACGGCCACGAACGAGGCCGTGTTGACCACCGACCCCCCGCCCCGGGCCAGCAGGTGGGGGATGCCGTGCTTGCAGCAGAGGAAGACCGCCGTGAGGTTGACGTCCTGGACCCGCCGCCAGGCCTCCAGGCCGGTGTCGAGCACCGACACGTCGTCCGGCGGGGCGATGCCGGCGTTGTTGAACAGCACGTCGATGCCGCCGAAGTGCTCGGCCGCGCCGGCGTACAGGGCGACGACGTCGTCCTCCACGGTCACGTCGGCGTGCAGGTAGAGCCCGCCGACCTCGGCCGCCACCGCCTCCCCGGCCTCGTCCGACAGGTCGGCCACGCACACCCGCGCCCCCTCGGCCGCGAACCGCCGCGCGCTCTCCCGCCCGATCCCGCTGGCCGCCCCCGTGATGACGGCCACCTTGCCGTCCAGCCGTCCGATCTCGACCGACCTCCTCCGTGTCGCGGGCCGGCCCAGTATGTCCTGGCCGCCGCCCTCCCGTCCGCATCCCCGGCTCGTTCGCCGCGTTCGCCTCCATCGAGGCGCTTGCAGCGCAGTTGTCCGAGGTTCACCGTTCCGCTTGCCTGTCCTGGTGGTGGGAGGTCTCCCAAGGAGGCGCGCCATGGCGCAGAACGGTCCGTCCCACGGCCTCGCCCGGGAGGCCATCGGCCTCCGCGAGGTCCTGTTCCAGTCGATCACCCACATGGCCCCGGCGGCGGCGGTGGCCTTCTCCATCATCGTCGGGGCCAACTTCGCCGCCGGCGCCCTGCCCCTGTCGGTGCTCTTCGCGCTGGTCGGCTGCCTGCTGGTGGCCATCTCGATCGGGCAGCTGGCCCGGCGCCTGCCCTCGGCCGGCGGCTTCTACACCTACGCCGCACGCGGGCTGCACCCGGCCGTCGGCTTCCTGGTCGGCTGGGGCTACGCCTTTGTCGAGCCCCTGGTGGCGCCCCTGCTGTTCCTGATCTTCGGCAACCTGGTCGCCGGCACCCTCAACCAGGAGTTCGGCTGGAGCTACGACACCTGGTGGGTGGTGTCGGCCGTGGCGGCCGCCGTGGTCGTGTTCGTGCTCGGCTGGTTCGGGGTCCGGCTGAGCACCGGCGCCGGCACGATCCTCGGCCTGTTCGAGATCCTGGTGTTCGCGGCCCTGGCCGTCACCCTGATCATCCAGGCGGGCGACGCCAACACCCTCTCGGTGTTCGGCACCCGGTACGCCACCGTGGAGGGCTTCGTCGGCCTCTCGGGGGTGATCGCCGGCTCCGTCTACACCATCCTGGCCTTCATCGGCTTCGAGGCTGCGGCGCCCCTGGCCGAGGAGGCCAAGGACCCCCGGCGCACCATCCGGCTGGCCGTCCTCTACTCCTGCCTCGGCATCGGCCTGTTCTACGTGCTGACCACCTACGCGGCCACCGTCGCCTTCGGCCCCGACAAGTTCGCCGAGTTCCCCACCTCGGGCAACGGCAACCCCTGGGACGCCCTGGCCCGCGCGGCCTGGGGCGCCGGCTGGGTGCTGGTGTTCCTGGCCATCGCCAACTCGGCCATCGCCAACGCCAACGCCTCGGCCAACGCCGCCACCCGGACGTGGTTCGCCATGGGCCGGATCCGGCTGCTGCCCCGGCCCCTGGAGCACGTCAACCCGCGCTGGCGGTCCCCGGACGTGGCCGTGGTCGTCCAGTTCCTGGTCGGGGTGGTGGTGTCGGTGTGGCTGGGCCTCCAGTACAGCCCCCTGACCGCCTTCGCCCTGGTCGGCACCATCGTCACCGCGGTGATCATCGCCATCTACATGGTCGTCAACCTGGCCTGTCTGGTCTTCTACCTGCGCGAGGGCCGGGCCGAGTTCAACCCCCTGCTCCACGGCGTCGTCCCGCTGCTCGGCATCGCGGCGTTCGTGCCCGCCTTCCTCACCGCGGTCGGCATCCAGGCGTTCGACTTCATCAGCGCCCTGCCCTACCCGATCAGCCTGGTCGGCCTCGTCGTCGGGACCTGGTACCTGATCGGGCTGGTCTACCTGGTGGTGCTCATGCTTACCCGGCCCGAGCGGCTGCGCGAGACCGGCCGGGTGTTCGGCGAGGAGCCGGCCGACGAGGCGGCGCTGCGCTGACGGAGAGGAGACCCATGGAGGTGCTCAGCTACCGGCCGGACCCGGCCGAGTTCGCCTGGACCTTCGGCGGGGTGCCGCCGGTCCGCCGGGTCCGGCCGGGAAGCATCCTGGAGCTGTGGACCGAAGACGCCTTCGGCGGCACGGTCCGGGGGCCCGACGACCTCGTCTCCCGGGTGGTCGAGTTCCCCTTCGTCAATCCCCAGACCGGGCCGTTCTACGTCGAGGGGGCCGAGCCCGGGGACACCCTGGCCATCCACTTCGTGTCGATCGAGCCCTCGCGGGACTGGGCCGCCTCCACCACCATCCCGCTGTTCGGGGCCCTGACCGGCACCCACGCCACCGCCCTGCTCACCGAGCCCCTGCCCGAGGTCGTCTGGATCTACGAGGTCGACCGCGACCGGCGGACGGTGACCTTCCAGGCCCGGCGGGGCGACCTGGCCGTGACCCTGCCGCTCGACCCGATGCACGGGACCGTCGGGGTCGCCCCGGCCTCGTTCGAGGCCCGCTCGTCGCTGGTCCCCGACGCCCACGGCGGCAACATGGACACCCCGGAGATGCGGGCCGGGGCCACCTGCTATCTCGGGGTCAACGTCGAGGGCGCCCTGTTCTCCATCGGCGACGGCCACTGCCGGCAGGGGGAGGGCGAGAGCTGCGGGGTGGCCGTCGAGGCGGCCATGGACACAGTCATCGCCGTCGACCTGGTCAAGGGGGCGGCGACGCCCTGGCCCCGGCTGGAGAGCGACAGCCACCTGATGAGCACCGGGTCGGCCCGCCCCCTGGAGGACGCCTTCCGGATCTCCCAGGTCGACCTCGTCCAGTGGATCGCCGAGGCCTGGGGCCTCGACCAGCTCGACGCCTACCAGCTGCTCACCCAGGCCGTCGAGGCGCCGGTGGCCAACGTGGTCGACCCCAACTACACCTTCGTCTCCAAGCTCCGTAAGGACCTGCTGCCGGCCGCCGAGCTCTACGGCGGCGTGCACGGCCGCCTGCGCCAGCTGGGGCGCGACTACCTGGCCGGCCGGGGCTGAGCGCCCTCCCGCTCAGGTGGCGATGAACACGTTCTTCAGCTCGGTGTAGTGCTCGAGGGCGTGGGGGCCGAGCTCGCGGCCGACGCCGGACTGCTTGAAGCCGCCGAAGGGGGTGGCCACCCGGACCGAGGTGTTGGAGTTGACCGAGAGGGTGCCGGTCTCCAGCGCCCTCGCCACCCGGAGGGCGCGGCCCAGGTCGCGGGTCCAGATGGAGCCGGAGAGGCCGTAGATGCTGGCGTTGGCCAGCCGCACCGCCTCGGCCTCGTCGTCGAAGGGAAGGACGACGGCGACCGGGCCGAAGATCTCCTCGGTGGCCGCCCGGTCGCCCGGCTCGACCTCGGTGAGCACGGTCGGCGGGTACCACCAGCCCGGGCCGTCGGGGGCGGCGCCGCGGATGGCCACCGGGGTGCCCTCGGGCACGAAGCTGGCCACCGTCTCGCGCTGGCCGGCCGAGATCAGCGGACCCATCTGGGTCCGCTCGTCGGCCGGGTCGCCGACGACCAGCCCGGTCACCCCCGGCTCCAGCAGCGACAGGAACTCGTCCATGGCCGGGCGCTCGACCAGGATGCGGGAGCGGGCGCAGCAGTCCTGGCCGGCGTTGCCGAACACCGCCGCCGGGGCCGCCGCCGCGGCGGCGGCCAGGTCGGCGTCCGCAAAGACCAGGTTGGCCGACTTGCCGCCCAGCTCCAGCGTGACCCGCTTGATGGTCCCGGCCGCCCCCTGCATGATCCCGCGCCCGACCTCGGTCGAGCCGGTGAAGGCGATCTTGGCCACGCCGGGGTGCTCGACCAGCCGCCGCCCGACCACACGGCCCGGCCCGGCGAGCACGTTGACCACCCCCGGCGGGATGCCGGCCTCGGTGGCCAGGGTCTGGAAGGCGAGCGCGGTCAGCGGGGTCAGCTCGGCCGGCTTGAGCACGACGGTGTTGCCGGCGGCCAGGGCCGGGGCCAGCTTCCAGGAGGCGATGGTGAGCGGGAAGTTCCAGGGCACGATCAGCCCTACCACCCCCAGCGGCTCCCGGAAGGTCAGGTCGACCCCGCCGGCCACCGGGATGGTGTCGCCGAGCAGCCGCTCGGGGGCGCCGGCGTAGTAGGCGAAGGTGTCGGCCACCATGCCCATCTCGCCCCGGGCGTCGGCGATCGGCTTGCCGGTGTTGCGCATCTCCAGCTGGGCCAGGCGCTCGCGTTCGGCGTCGAGGCGCTCGGCCAGGCGGCGCAGCAGCCGGCCCCGGTCCGCGGGGGCGACGGCCCGCCAGCCCTCGAACGCGGCCGCCGCCCGGGCCACGGCCGCGTCGGCGTCCTGCGCGGTGGCCGGCTCCAGCCGCTCGATCACCGCCTCGGTGGCCGGGTCGCGGACCTCGAACAGCCTCGTCCCGGCCGGCGGGTCGCTCACAGCCGCTCGAAGCCCCGGAACCGCTCCCAGTCGGTCACGGCGGCGTCGTAGGCGTCCAGCTCGACGGCGGCCATGTTGGTGTAGTGGTCGACCACGTCGTCGCCGAAGGCCTGGCGGGCGATCTCGCTGCCGGTGAACAGGTCGCGGGCCTCGCGCAGCGTCCGGGGCACCGACGGCTTGTCGGCCGCATAGGCGTTGCCGGTGAACTCGTCCTCCAGCGCCAGGCCCTTGTCGACCCCGTGGAGGCCGGCGGCGATGATCGCGGCCAGGGCCAGATACGGGTTGACGTCGCCGCCGGGGACCCGGTTCTCCAGCCGCAGCGACTCGCCGTGGCCGACCACCCGCAGGGCGCAGGTGCGGTTGTCGTGGCCCCAGGCGACCGCCGTCGGGGCGAAGCTGCCGGCCGCGAACCGCTTGTAGGAGTTCACGTTGGGGGCCAGGAACAGGGTCAGCTCGCGCAGGCAGGCCAGCTGCCCGGCCAGGAACTGCTCCATCAGCTCCGAGTACCCGTGGTGGCGCCGGTCGCCTGCCATCACCGTCTCGTCGCCGTCGGCGCCGCGCAGGCTGAAGTGGATGTGGCAGGAGTTGCCCTCGCGCTCGTTGTACTTGGCCATGAAGGTCAGGCTGCAGCCGTCCTGGGCGGCGATCTCCTTGGCCCCGTTCTTGTAGATGACGTGCCCGTCGGCGGTGGCCAGGGCGTCGGCGTAGCGGAAGGCGATCTCGTGCTGGCCGTAGTTGCACTCGCCCTTGGCCGACTCGACCCGCATGCCGGCTCCGGCCATGGAGTTGCGGATGCGCCGCAGCAGCGGCTCGATCCGGGCCGTGCCCAGCAGCGAGTAGTCGACGTTGTAGTCGTTGGCCGGGCGCAGGTCGCGGTAGGCCTTGGCCCAGGCCTCCTCGTAGCTGTCGCGGAACACGATGAACTCGAGCTCGGTGCCCGAGTAGGCCGCCCAGCCGCGCTCGGCCAGCCGCTCCAGCTGCCGCTTCAGGATCCCCCGGGGCGAGGCCAGCACCGGGCTGCCGTCCTCCCAGGTGAGATCACACATGACCAGGGCGGTGCCCTCCTGCCAGGGGACCATGCGCAGGGTGGCCAGGTCGGGCTTGAAGACGAAGTCCCCGTACCCCCGGTCCCATGAGCTCATCGCGTACCCCGACACGGTGTTCATGTCGACGTCGACGGCCAGCAGGTAGTTGCAGCCCTCGGCGTTGTGCTCGAGCACGTCGTCCAGGAAGTGGGTCGCGGCCAGCCGCTTGCCCTGGAGCCGGCCCTGCATGTCGGTCATGGCCAGCAGCACGGTGTCGACCCGTCCGGCCTCGACCTCGGCCCGCAGGTCGTCAACGGTCAGCCTGCCCGGTCCCTGCGCCATCTGGCACCCCTTTCGCTGGCAGGATCTTTGTGGCAGGCAACCCAGGCTGTCAACGCCGGTTTATGCTGTTCAGCCGACCAATACCGAAGGAGGTTGCCCCGTGCCCGCGAGCACCGAGCTCAGCGAGGCCGTGCTCGCCCAGCGGCGGCTGCTCGAGCGGCTGCTGGTCCACGGACGCCGCGACACCGGCGAGGAGCCGAGCCTGCGCAGCCCGGACGCGGGCGACGCCGAGTTCGTCAAGAACCTCCAGATCTTCCTGCGGCTGGTGGTCGACGCCGACGCCCTCTACCTGCGGGCCGCCCACAACCTCAGCGGCGACCCGGCGCAGGCCGCGGCCGTCACCGCGCGCCTGGACGAGCTGCGCGAGCGCATCGCCCTTCCCACCGAGGTGCCGCTCACCCTCGAGCTGCTGCTGGGCCGCCGCTTCGAGCTGGAGCGGCTCCTGATCGAGCTGGGCGACCGGACCTACCTGGCCGGCCGGCTGGCCGACCTGTACGACGAGCAGCCGGGCACGGTCAGCACCTGGCGGTCGCTGTACGGCGACGAGCTGCCGGCGCTGCTCCCCGGCGGGGTCACCCGCCACCCCGAGGCGGCGCCGCCGCCGGGGGCCGAGGAGGTCGAGGCGACCCGGGAGCGGCTGGCCCGGCTGATCCACGCCAAGGAGTCGCAGGCCCAGGCGGTCAAGGCTCGCTGGGCGCTCAAGCAGCGGGTCACGGCCCCGACCATCCTGGTCCTGCTGCTGGCCGTCGCCGCCTTCGCCGCGGCCGTCTCGGAGATGGTCGCCGACGACCGGGCGCTGTGGGCGGCCGGCGCCGCCGGCGCCGCCGGGGCCGCTCTGGGCGGCCTCATCCGCCTCCGCGACGAGGTCACCCTCGGCACCCAGGCCCGCCAGTTCTGGCTCTTCTTCGTCGGCCAGGTGCTGGTCGGGGTGGCCGCCGGGGTGCTCACGTTCCTGATCGACGACGGCGGCCTGGTCGCGGTGGCCGGCGGTGGTGCCGGCGTGGCCGCGGTGGCGTTCGCGGTCGGCTTCTCCGAGGCCGCCTTCGTCGGCCTGCTGACCCGCCTGGGCGGTTCGGTGGCCGCCTAGTCCTCAGGCCTGCGGCGGCGGATCTTGCTGCCCAGCCAGGTGATCGGGTCGTAGCGGACGTCGGCCACCCGCTCCTTGAGCGGGATGATGGCGTTGTCGGTGATGTTGATGTGCTCGGGGCAGACCTCGGTGCAGCACTTGGTGATGTTGCACAGCCCCAGGCCCATCTGCTCGCGGAGCAGCTCGCGCCGGTCGCCCGTCTCCAGCGGGTGCATCTCCAGCTCGGCGTAGCGGATGAACATGCGCGGGCCGGCGAAGCTGGGCTTGTTCTCCTCGTGGTCGCGGATCACGTGGCAGACGTTCTGGCACAGGAAGCACTCGATGCACTTGTGGAACTCCTGCACCCGGTCGATGTCCTGCTGGGCCATGCGGTAGGTGCCGTCGGCCTCCCGGGGCTTTGGCGCGAACGCCGGTACCCGCTTGGCCATCTCGTAGTTGAACGACACGTCGGTGACCAGGTCGCGGACCACCGGGAAGGTGCGCACGGGGGTGACGGTGATCGGCTCGCCCCGCTCGAAGATGTTCAGCCGGGTCATGCACAGCAGCCTCGGGCGGCCGTTGACCTCGGCCGAGCAGGAGCCGCACTTGCCGGCCTTGCAGTTCCAGCGCACGGCCAGGTCGCCGGCCTGGGTGGCCTGGACACGGTGGATGGCGTCCAGCACCACCTCGCCGTCCTCGCAGGCCACGGTGTAGTCGCGCAGCTCGCCGCCGGCCTGGTCGCCGCGCCACAGCCGGAGGTTGACGTCGTAGCTGGTCATGAGCTGGTCTTCTCCTCGAACAGCGCCCTGAGGTCGTCGGGCAGGTCGTCCAGCGGCTCCCGGCGCACCGACACCTCGCCGTCGCTGGCCCGGACGACCATCTTGACCTTGCCCAGCTCCGGGTCGGGCTTGGGGTAGTCGTCGCGGGTGTGGCCGCCGCGGCTCTCGCGGCGCTCGATCGCGGCCAGGGCCACGCACTCGGACACGGTCAGCAGCGAGCGCAGGTCGAGGGCCAGGTGCCAGCCCGGGTTGTACTGGCGGTGCCCCTCGACCCCGACCTGGGCGGCCCGCTCCTTGAGGGCCGCGATCCGCTCCAGGGCGCTCTTCAGCTCGCCCTCGGTGCGGATGATCCCGACCAGCTCCTGCATGCAGTCCTGGAGCTCCAGCTGGACGGTGTAGGGGTTGACACCGCCGTCGGCCCGCTCGAAGGGGGCCAGGGCCTCGCGCTCGGCCGCCGCCACCTGCTCGGGGTCGACCGCCGGCCCGGTGGCGACCGTGGCCGCGTGCTCGGCGGCGTAGCGGCCGGCCCGCAGCCCGAACACCAAGAGGTCGGAGAGGGAGTTGCCGCCGAGGCGGTTGGCCCCGTGCATGCCCCCGGCGGCCTCGCCGGCCGCGAACAGCCCGGGCACGGTGGCCGCCTGGGTGTCGGGGTCGACCCGGATCCCGCCCATCACGTAGTGGCAGGTCGGGCCGACCTCCATCGGCTCCTTGGTGATGTCGACGTCGGCCAGCTCCTTGAACTGGTGGTACATCGAGGGCAGGCGCCGCTGGATGTAGTCGGCCGGCTTGCGCGAGGCGATGTCCAGGAAGACCCCGCCGTGCGGGCTGCCCCGGCCCTCCTTGACCTCGTTGTTGATCGCCCGGGCGACCTCGTCACGGGGCAGCAGGTCGGGGGTGCGGCGGTTGCTCTTG
Source organism: Actinomycetes bacterium (assembly GCA_030152105.1). Next base: position 13,579 of record JASLIH010000118.1, on the reverse strand, counting down.
CGGTCGTCGTACCAGCGGTCGGCCTCCTCCTCGGTCTCGGCCGTCTCGGACCGGAACATGTCCGGGATGTAGTCGAACATGAACCGCTTGCCCTCGCTGTTGCGCAGCACCCCGCCGTCACCGCGCACCCCCTCGGTGACCAGGATGCCGCGGACCGACGGCGGCCAGACCATGCCGGTGGGGTGGAACTGGACGAACTCCATGTCGACCAGGTCGGCCCCGGCCCACAGGGCCAGGGCGTGGCCGTCGCCGGTGTACTCCCAGGAGTTGGAGGTGACCTTCCAGGCCTTGCCGATCCCGCCGGTGGCCAGCACCACCGCCTTGGCCTTGAAGACGATCAGGCGCCCCGACTCGCGCCAGTAGGCGACCGCCCCGGCGATCCGCCCGTCGTCGGTGAGCAGCCGCATCACCGTGCACTCCATGAACACCTCGACGCCCTGGGAGACGGCCCGGTGCTGCAGGGTCCGGATCATCTCCAGGCCGGTGCGGTCGCCAACGTGGGCAAGGCGGGCGAACCGGTGGCCGCCGAAGTCGCGCTGGAGGATACGGCCGTCGTCGGTGCGGTCGAACAGCGCCCCCCACTCCTCCAGCTCGTAGACCCGGTCGGGGGCCTCCTGGGCGTGGAGCTGGGCCATCCGCCAGCTGTTGAGCATCTTGCCGCCGCGCATGGTGTCGCGGAAATGCACCCGCCAGTTGTCGTCGGGGTAGACGTTGGCCATGGCGGCGGCGATGCCGCCCTCGGCCATGACCGTGTGGGCCTTGCCCAGCAGCGACTTGCAGACCAGGGCGGTGCGGGCCCCCCGGTCGTGGGCCTCGATGGCGGCCCGCAGGCCGGCGCCGCCGGCCCCGATGACGACGACGTCGAACTCGTGGGTCTCGTGCTCGGCCATAGGTCTAGAACACCCACCTCGGGTCGCTGATCACGCCAGTGGCGACCAGCCGGACGTACAGGTCGGCCAGGGCCACGAAGACCAGGCTGACCCAGGCCAGGAGCATGTGGCGGGAGTTGAGGGCCGACACCTTGCGCCACATCCAGTAGCGGACCGGGGCCTTGGAGAAGCTGTTGAGCCTGCCCCCGCACAGGTGCCGGCAGGAGTGGCACGACAGCGTGTAGAGGGCCAGGAAGACGGCGTTGACGAGCAGGATCACGGTCCCCAGGCCGATCCCCCAGCCGTCGGGGAAGTGGAAGGCGCGCAGCGCGTCCCAGGCCAGGATGAGCGGGAACGGCAGGGCCAGGTAGAAGAAGTAGCGGTGGATGTTCTGGAGGATCAGGGGGAAGCGGGTCTCCCCGGTGTAGCGGGGCCTAGCGTCGGGGACGGCGCAGGCCGGGGGCGCCCACCAGAACGACCGGTAGTACGCCTTGCGGTAGTAGTAGCAGGTCAGCCGGAACCCGAGCGGGAACGGCAGCACCAGCAGGGCGGGGGACAGCGGCCACCAGCTGCCGACGATCGCCCAGGTCGGCTCCTGGCAGCTGGCGGCAAGGCATGGCGAGTAGAACGGCGACAGGTACGGGTCGGCGAAGTAGTCCCGGTTGGCGAAGGCCACCCAGGTGCCGTAGATCACGAACCCGCCGAGCACCGTCACCGTGACGAGCGGGGCCAGCCACCATCGGTCCTTGCGCAGGGTGCGGGCGCCGATCCTTGCCCGGTCGCCGTTGACCGTCCTGCTCGCCATGCGGTTCCTTTCGCTCCTGGTTCGGTTCAGCCCTTGGCCGCGGTCGCCCCGGTGACCTGGGTCACCTGGAGCTTGAACCCGCGGCGGATCTTGGTCGGCAGGTCGGCGGCCAGCCAGCGCGACCGCCGCCCCGGCAGGGTGGACAAGATGACCTCGTCGAACTCCCAGCGGTGCAGCACCACCCGGACGGCGTCGACCGGGTCGGCGACCCCGATCTCACCGCTGACGCTGGCCCCCAGCTCGCGCATCCGGTCCAGCTCGTGCCGCATCCGCTGCCTGGCCAGCCGCCGCCCCAGGTCCTCTCCCGGCTCGCCCTCAGCCGCCACCTCGGCGGTGACGCCGGGGTCGAGCTGGGCGGCCGGCGTGGCCGGCACCAGCAGGTGGAAATGGCAGTCGCCCCCGGCGATCCGCTCCCGGATCGCGCCCCAGAGCTCCTCCCCCCCGAGCGTCTGGTTGGCAACCACCAGATACCGCCGCACGATCCACCACCTTCCCGAGACCGACACGCCTCCCGCATCCTACCGAGTTCCCGCCGAGTTCCTGTCCAGCTCCTGGCCCCGTCCCGACTGTCAGGCGGTCACCGAGGCCCGGAGGCGGGCCGGCTCGGTGCCGAGGGCACAGAACAGCTCGCGGGAGCGGGACAGGTGCTCGTCGCGGCCCCAGTCGCCGGGGGTGGTCTGGGTGGGGCGGAGGTGGCGGCCCAGCTCGAGGTGGGCCATGGCCTCGTCGTAGGGGAGGTCGAGGCGGCGGGCGGTGTCGAGGCTGCGGCGCCAGGCCCGGACAGCCTTTGGGCGCCGCCCGGCCAGCCACAGCTGGAGGCCGCCGGCGCGCAGGGCCCTGGCCGCGCTCACCGGGCAGCCGGCGGTGAACGACCGCAGCCGGTCGCAGGCGCTGGCCGCGACGGCCGGGTCGTGGCCGCGCTCCCGGAGGGCCAGGGCGACCTCGGCCAGCACGGTGAGGCCCTCCCCGAGCCACATCCGAGGCATCCCGGCCGCGGCGGCCTCGCGCAGCCCGGCCCGGACGGCCGTCCCGGCCTCGGCGTCGCGGCCTGCCCGCAGGTGGACCAGGCCGAGCCCGGCGTGGACGCGCAGCCGCTCCGACGCCGGCAGGTCGCCGAACAGGGTCCGGGCCTCCTCCAGCAGCTCCAGCGCCGGCCTGGTGTCGCGCTCCAGCCGCAGCAGGGCCTCGGCCTGCCCGGCCAGGCCCCAGTACAGCGACAGCTGGTCGTGGCGGGCCCGGGCCGACGCCGCCACCTCGGCGAAGCCGTCCACCGCCCGGCGGTAGCCGCCCCGGTAGCAGTTGGCCACCGCGACCAGGGCGGTGCACTCCTCCCAGAACCGCGGCTGGCCCATGCGGGCGAAGCTGCCGGCGGCCCGGCCCAGGCACGCCTCGGCGGCCGCCCAGGCGCCCACCGTGACGTGGTCGACGCCCCTGACCTCGAGCGGATAGGCCAGCGCGGCCTCGTCGGTGCCGCTGGCGATGGCGTCGTCGGCCAGGCGGCCGTACCAGCTGGCCAGCCGGTGGCGGCCGGCGACCCTGGCGCTGATGGCGGTGACGGCGTAGCCGGCGGCGACGTCGCCGACGCTGCCGGCGCGCTCGGCGGCGTTGATGGTGCTGACCCCGCTGGCGACCATCGGGAGGAGCTGGCCGGCCATGTAGTAGGTCTCGCCGACGATGGCGTAGGCCTGGGCGACCTCGGCGGCCGCCTGCCGGGCGGCCGGGTCGGCGGCCGGCCGGGTCCCCAGGGTCCGGCTGCGGGCCTGGCCGGCGGCGCCCCTGGCCACGGCCGCGGCCCAGCCGGCGCCGGTCGCCGGCAGGGGCCGGCCGGCCAGACCGAGCATGGCCCGCAGCTCCTCCTGGCCCTCGTCGGCCCGTCCCAGCTGGTACAGGGCCAGCCCGGCCCACAGGTGCCACCTGGCCCGCTGCCGGTTGGAGGCGTCGTCGCGGGCCAGGGCGCGCTGCAGCATGCCGAGGGCCTCCTGGAAGCGGCCGTGGCGGCGGTGGACCAGCCACAGGTCCTCGAGGAGGCCGGCCACGGCGTCGATCCCGCCCGCCTCGGCCAGCTCCTGCCAGGCGGCCCTGAGGTTGCCGGTCTCCGGGTCGACCTCGGCCAGCACCGCCCCGTCGAAGGCGTCGGCCAGCCGGCCGTGCCTGGCCGCCAGGAACCCGGCGTAGTGCCCGGCATGGGCGCGCCGGGTGGCGGCGGCATCCCCGGCCGCCTCCAGCCGCTCGGAGGCGAACTGGCGCAGCAGCTCGTGCAGGCCGTAGCGCCCGCCGTCGGCCCGGTCGACCAGCGACCGCTCGACCAGCGCCGACAGCATGGCCGGGCCGGCCCCGGCGACCGCCTCGGCGGCGGCCGGGTCGAAGCCGCCGCGGAACACCGACAGCCGGGCCAGGGCCCGCTGCTGGCCGGCGTCGAGCAGCCGCCAGGACGCCTCGATCACCGAGCGCATGCTGCGGTGGCGGGGCGGGACGGTGGCCGAGGTCGTCTGCAGGAGGTTCAGGTCGGAGACGAGCTTGTCCGCGATCACCTGGCAGGGGAGCGTCCGGGCCAGGTCGGCGGCCAGCTCGATGGCCAGCGGCAGCCCGTCGACCAGCCGGCAGATGGCGGCGACGGCCGGCCCCTCGTCCTCCAGCGAGAACCCGGCCCTGACCCGCCGGGCCCGCTCGGCGAACAGCTCGACCGCCGCGCCCTCGGCCAGCCCGGGCACGTCCAGGACCCACTCCACCCCGGCCCCGACCCGCCGCCTGGACGTGGCCAGCAGCTTGAGCCCCGGGGCGGCGGCCAGCAGGCCGGTGACCAGGGGGGCGGCGCCGTCCAGGTGCTCGAGGTTGTCCAGCACGACCAGCAGGCGCCGCTCGGCCAGCCAGGCACCGAGCAGCTCGCGGGCCGGGCGGCGGGTGGCCAGGGGCACGGCCAGGGCTTCGGCCACCGCGACGGCCAGCAGGTCGGCCACGCCGTCGGGGTCGTCCGGCTCCACCCCGGCCAGGGCGACGACGGCCACCCCGTCGGCGAACCGAGGGGCCAGCCGCTCGGCCGCGGCCAGGGCGAGCCGGGACTTGCCGACCCCGCCCGGCCCGACAAGGGTCAGCAGCCGGCACGCCTCCCCCTCGACCAGCACGGTCACCCGGGCCAGGTCGTCCTCCCGGCCGATCAGGCCGCCGGCGCCCGCGGGGCCGGGGGTGGGCGCGGGGCCGGGGGTGGGCGCCGGGCCGGGGGTGTGGACAGCCGGTGGAGCCCCGTGCTCCCGTGAGCTACGCTCCCCCTCCGGGGGGCCGAGCGCCGGCGGGGCGGGTTCAGGTGTGCCCGGGTCGGGGCGGGCGGGGGCGAGCTCGCCGGCGCGGATGCGCTCGGTGAGCCGGACCGTCTCCGGGGACGGCTCGACCCCCAGCTCCTCGGCCAGGACGTGGCGGCAGGTCTCGAACTGGGCCAGCGCGGCCGCCCGGTCGTCCTTCTGGGCCAGGAACCGCATCAGCAGCCGGTGCGCCTCCTCCGACAGCGGGTCGAGCGACAGCATGCGGCGGGCCAGCTCGACACCGGCGGCCGGGTCGCTCCGGGCGGCGGCGTCGTCGGCCAGCCGGGCCAGCCCGGTCACGGCCAGCCGGCGCAGGTGCTCGCGTTCGCGCCCGGCCCATTCCTCGAACTCGGGGGCGCCCCGCACCACCAGGTCGTCGAGGAAGTCGCCCCGGTACAGCCCGACGGCCGCCCTGACCCGCTCAAGGTCGCCGTCCCCGCCGGCCAGGGCCGCCTCCAGCTCCCGCCGGTCAAGCCAGTAGCTGGACGGGTCGACGGCCACGTACCCGCGCGTCACCTGGAGGTTGTCGTCGGCCACCCGGCGCAGCTTGGTCAGGGCCAGGCGCAGGTTGGCGCGGGCGCCATCCTCGGGCAGGTCGCCCCAGAGCAGACCGGCCAGGGCCGACCGCGAGTGGCGCTCGCCGGTCGTGGCCAGGTACAGCAGCAGGGCGGTGGCCTTGGCCGAGCCCAGCTCCACCGGCGAGTCGTCGTCGCGGGTGACCCTTGGCTTGCCAAGGACGGCGATCCGGAGCCCTGGCAACCAGCCACCTGCCCTTCCTGTGCGTCAGGCGAAGCCTAGCGTATGGGATCATCGGCCTGACAAGGGAGGGACGGTGGCGGGGGACCAGGGCCGGGCGCACGAGGTCGCCTTCGTGCTCGGCGGGGGCGGGGTGCTCGGCGCCCACGAGGTCGGCATGCTTCAGGCCCTCGCCGAGGCCGGGGTCCGGCCCGACCTCGTGATCGGCACCTCGGTGGGGGCGCTCAACGGCGTGTTCGTGGCCGCCCACCGCGACCCGGGCGCGGCCGTGCCCGAGCTGGCCGCGGTGTGGCGCGACGGCGTGGCCGCCGAGGCGTTCGGCGGCTCGCTGTTCGGGCGGGTCCGGACCCTGGCCCGCTCCGGCACCCATCTGCACTCCAACGAGCCACTGCGCCAGCTGCTGGAGGCGCTGCCGGTGGGCCGCATCGAGGAGCTGGCCGTGCCCTTCCAGTGCGTCGCCGCCAGCATCGAGCGGGCCGCCGCCCACTGGTTCGCCGACGGGCCGATCGTCCCGGCAGTGCTCGCCTCGGCGGCCGTGCCCGGGCTGCTGCCGCCGGTCCGGGTGGGCGACGAGCACTTCTTCGACGGCGGGCTGGTCCACAGCATCCCCATCGGCAGGGCCCTGGAGCTGGGGGCCAGGACCGTGTACGTGCTCCACGTCGGCCGCATCGAGCGGCCCCTCCAGGTGCCGTCGCGGCCCTGGGAGGTGGGGCTGGTGGCGTTCGAGATCGCCCGCCGGCACCGGTTCGCCGAGGACATGGCGGCGGTCCCGCCGGGAGTGACCGTCCACGTCCTGCCCGCCGGGGCGGAGGGCGCGGCCGGGGTCGACCTGTCCCAGCTCCGCTACCGCGACGCCTCCCGGGTCGACGAGCACATCCAGCGGGCGTACGAGGCCTCGGCCGCCTACCTGGCCGGGGCCGCAACCGGGGGCCCGGGGGGCTCAGACCTGGCCCCCCGGTCGACAGGGACCGGGTGAGCGGGTGCTGCCACCGAAGCTCGTCCGCCGCCTCGTGCTGGCGCCGCTGGTGCTGGTGGTCACCGTCGGCCTGCTGGTGCTGCTGCCCGGGCTGGTGATCCTGGCCGCGGCCGCCTCGCCGCTGCTGCCCGGCCGCTGGCGGGCCCTGCGGCTGCTCTGGTTCGCGCTGGTCTGGCTGGCCATGGAGTCGGTGGCCCTGTTCGCCTGCCTGGCCCTCTGGGTGGCCAGCGGCTTCGGCGGCCGGCTGAGCTCCGAGCCCTACCTGGAGCGCCACTACGCACTGATGCGCTGGTGGCTGGCGGTGGTGTTCCGGGTGGCGTCGCGCACGTTCCGGCTGCGCATCGAGATCGAGGAGCCGGAGCTGACCCCCGAGGAGGCCAGGGCCCGCCTGACCCGCCCGGTGATCGTGCTCAGCCGCCACGCCGGCCCGGGCGACTCGTTCCTGCTCGTCCACCACCTGCTCAGCCGCTACCAGCGCAAGCCCCGCATCGTGATGAAGGCCGCCCTGCAGTTCGACCCCAGCCTCGACGTGGTCATCAACCGCCTGCCCAACGCCTTCGTGCCGGCCCGGCGGGGTGCCGGCGACCGGGTCATCAGGGAGATCGAGCGGCTGGCGGTCGGCCTCGGCCCGACCGGGGCCCTGGTGATCTTCCCCGAGGGCGGCAACTTCACCCCGAGGCGCCGGGTCAGGGCCATCCGGCTGCTGGAGGAGCGGCGTCTGGCCAAGGAGGCGGCCAGGGCCAGGGCCATGGAGCACCTGCTCCCGCCCAAGCCGGGCGGTGCCCTGGCCGCGATCGAGGCCGCCCCGGCCGCCGACGTGATCTTCGTCGCCCACACCGGTCTTGAGCACGTCGTCACCGTCGGCGACGTCTGGCGGGCCCTGCCCATGGAGCAGGTCCTCAAGGCCCGCTGGTGGCGCGTGCCCGCCGCCGAGGTCCCCGAGGAGCGCGAGGCCCAGGTCGACTGGCTGTACTCGTGGTGGGAGACCATCGACCTCTGGATCCGCGACCACCGCCCCACCGCCCTGCCCCGCCAGGACCGCCAGGTCGGCGTGGCCGTCCAGCCGGCGCCAGGCGAGCTACGGTAGCCTCCTCCTATGGAACCACCGACCCTGCGGCTGGCCCAGGACCCCGACGCCGACGCGCTGCTCGCCCGGGAGCCGCTGGCCCTGGTGATGGGCATGCTGCTGGACCAGCAGTTCCCGCTCGAGTGGGCGTTCCGGGCGCCCTGGCGGCTGGCCCAGCGGATGGAGCGGACGTCGCTGGACGCGGCCGAGCTGGCCGACTGGGACCCGGACGCGTTCGTCAAGCTGATGGCCGGCCCGCCGGCCCTGCACCGCTACCCGGCGTCGATGGCCGTGCGGGTCCAGGCGCTCTGCCGCGTCGTGGTCGACCAGTACGGCGGGGACGCCGCCGCCATCTGGCGGACCGCCGCCACCGGCAAGGAGCTGCTGGCCCGGCTGCGGGCGCTGCCCGGCTTCGGCGAGCAGAAGGCGCGGATCTTCGTCGCCCTGCTCGGCAAGCAGCTCGGCGTCCAGCCCGACGGCTGGCGGGAGGTGGCCGGCCCCTACGGCGAGGACGGGTCGCGCCGGTCCGCCGCCGACGTCACCGACCCCGACACCCTGGCCGAGGTGCGCGCCTTCAAGCAGGCGGCCAAGAAGGCCGCCAAGGGCGGCGGCTAGTGGACCACCTGGCCGCCGAGGTGCTGGCTGTGGTCAGGCGCATCCCCTCGGGCCGGGTCCTGACCTACGGCGACGTCGCCGCCCTGGCCGAGGTCGAGGCCACCGCCCGCGACGTCGGCCAGGTCCTGCTGCGCCACGGCGACGGCGACGACGTCCCCTGGTGGCGGGTCCTGCGCGCCGACGGCACACCCCCGCCTCACCTGCTCGACCGCCAGCTCGGCCTGCTCCGGGCCGAGGGCACCCCGCTCGCTCCCTCCGGGGCCGCCGTCGACCTCCACCTCGCCCGCTGGGCGGCCTCGGGTCGCGGCCAGGACGCCCAGCCGTCGCTGTTCGACTGAGCCCCGCTCAGTCCAGGTCGTTGCGGTGGATCCGGCCGGCCGCCATGACCAGGCGGAGGTTGCGGGCCGGGTCGGTGAGCAGGCCGATGCGCTCCAGCGGGTTCCCGTCGACCACCAGCAGGTCGGCCAGCGCCCCGGGGGCGACGACGCCGACCTGGCCCTGGAGGCCGAGCAGGCGGGCCGCCACCGTGGTCGCCGAGCGCAGGACGTCGGCGGCCGGCTGGACCTCTGACCGGATGGTCAGCTCGGTGAGCTGGCGGCGGTGCATGCCGCCGAGCAGGTCGGTCCCGTAGACGATCGGCAGCCCGGCCCGGGAGGCCAGCTCCAGCGCCCCCAGCCCGGCGTCCAGCACCTCGAACACCTTGGCGTGCTGGGCGGCCGGCATGCCGTGCTCCAGGCCCTCGTCGGCCAGGGCGGCGTAGGTGGCCAGGGTGGGCACGTAGAACGCCCCGGTCCGCCGGAACAGCTCGACGGACGACCCGTCCATCAGGTTGCCGTGCTCGATGCAGCCGACCCCGGCCTCCAGCCCCCGGTTGACCGCGGCGGCGGTGTAGGCGTGCCCGGTGACGTACCGGTTGGCCGCCCGCGCCTCCTCGACGACCGCCCGCAGCTCCTCCATCGAGTACTGGGTCGAGTCGATCCGGTCGGTGGGGGAGGCGATCCCGCCCGAGAGCATCACCTTGACGTGGTGCGCGCCCCGGCGCAGCTGCTCCCTTGCCGCCCGGCGCACCTCGGCGACGCCGTCGGCGACCACGGTGAGGGCCGGGGCGCAGGGGTGCTGGTCGAGCAGGGCGCGGCCCGGCCCGCGCGAGTCGCCGTGCCCGCCGGTCTGGGACAGTGCCCTGCCCCCGAAGATCACCCGGGGCCCGGCCAGCAGCCCCTCCGAGACCGCGGCCGCGATCCCGTAGTCGGCCCCGGCCACGTCGCGGACGGTCGTGAACCCCCGGTCCAGCATCCCCCGCAGGATCCCGGCCGCCCTGGCCGTCAGGTACGACGGCGCCCACTCCTCCAGCGCCCCCAGGTCGGCGGTGGCCGCATAGACGTGCACGTGGGCGTCGATCAGCCCCGGCATGACCGTCCGGCCGCCCACGTCGAGCAAGGTCGCGTCCCCGGCCCTGACCGACGACGCCGAGGCGACCTCCACGACCCGGCCGTCCTCCACCACCACCGCCTGGCCCTCGGTCAGCGACCCGGCGTCGGGGTCGAGCACGGCGGCGTTGCCCAGCACGATCCGCCCGGTGTCCAGCGGCCATCCCTCCGATCCTGTCCCGGCGTCGCGTGCAGGCTATCCTGCTCGCATGGACGTGGGCGTCGGCACCTTCAACCTCAACAACCTGTTCTCGCGGTTCAACTTCGAGGCCCAGGTCGACGCCATCGTCGAGGACGACCCCGAAAGCGGCCTGACCGCCACCTACACCTTCAACGACCCCGAGCGGTTCCGGCTGCGGACCTACCAGGGCCGCCTGGTCCACGGCAAGAACCCGGCCGACCAGGACACCATCGCCGCCCGGATCACCGCCATGGACCTGGACGTGCTGTGTGCCCAGGAGGTCGAGGACATCGACACCCTGCGGTTCTTCGCCGCCCAGCACCTGGGCGGCAGCTACCGGTACCTGGTCCTGGTCGAGGGCAACGACCCCCGGCTGATCGACCTGGCCGTGCTGTCCCGGCTGCCGCTGGGGGCGGTCGCCTCCCACCAGCACGCCGTCCACCGCGAGCAGCCGGCCGAGGCGGTGTTCAGCCGCGACCTGCTGGAGGTCGACATCCTCCACCCGACGAACGGCTCGCGGCTGCTGACGGTGTTCAACAACCACCTCAAGAGCCAGTTCGTCCCCTTCGACCAGGACCCGGTGGCCGGCAAGGAGGCCAACGACACCCGCCGCCGGCGGCAGGCCGAGACGGTCGAGCGGATCGTGGCCGCCCGCACCCGCCCCGACAGCCGCTTTCTGGTCCTCGGCGACCTGAACGACTCGCCCGACGCCCCGCCCCTGGCCGCCATCACCGCCTCCGAGCAGCTTGGGCTGGTCAACGGCCTCGCCCAGCCGGCCGAGACCCGCCCGCCCAAGGCCGACGTCCCGCCCCCGCCGGCCTCGGGGGCCTGGACCCATCGCTTCAAGGAGGCCGGCCAGCCGGCGCGCTACGAGCTGTTCGACCAGATCTGGCTCAGCCCGGCTCTGGCCGCCCGCCAGACCGGCGCCTTCATCGACCGCCGCACCCGCCACGGCGGCGACGGCAGCGACCACGACCCCGCCTGGGTCACCCTCACCCTCTAGCCCTGCCGGCCCGCCCCGGTCAGACGCCGATGGTGAGGGCGGCCGTGTAGCCGCCGGCGGCGTCCCCGGACATGGTGGCGATCTGGTGGATGCCGCCGTCGTCGCTGAAGACGTTGTCGCTGGTCAGGCTGACCTGGGACAGGTTGGAGACGCTCTGCTCGTAGCCGGAGGTGGCGTAGACGGCCTCGCAGGCCTCCTTGGGAAGGGCGATCTGGGAGGTCTTGACGACCGGCCCGGAGGAGGTGGCGTCGGACAGGCTGGCGTAGACCTCGAAGTGGATGTGGGGCCAGCGGCCCGAGTAGCAGGCCGGGAAGATCGACTGGAAGCTGACGGTCCCGCCGGCGTCGGTCTCCTGGGCCCCGCGAAGGTAGTTCTCGCTGGCCGCGGCCTGGCTGTAGAGCGAGTAGTTGCCGTCACGGTCGCAGTGCCACAGGTAGACCCCGGACCCCTTGGCGGCGTCGCCGGTGGCCGCGTCCCGCACGGTCAGCTTGACGGTCAGCGGCACCCCCTCGGCGGTGGTCGTCGAGGAGCCGAAGCTGGAGCGGATGTCGCTGCGGACGATGCCCGAGTCGTCCAGCACGTTGGGGCCGTTCGAGCCGTCACCGGGGAAGGGGCCGGCGGTCTCCTCGGGCACCTCGGTGAGGTCGCCGCTCGCCGAGGACGAGCCGGTCTCCTCCGACGAGGTCGTGCCCGGGGCGGCGGTCGCGCCCGAGGCCGAGCCGCCGCTGTCCGACCCGCCGCACGCGGCCAGCAGCGCGGCCGCGCTGAGCCCGCCGAACAGGCCCAGGACCTTGCGCCGGTCGACCAGGGTCTGCAGGTCATAGACGAGCCCGCGGTCGGACTCCTCGATCTCCCGGCCATGCTCGTCCACCCAGCGCCGGGCGCCGTCCGAGGGCCGTTGGTGTCGTGTGGTCATGGTCAGCTCCGTCAGCGGTAGGGGTCGGCGTCCAGGTCCAGGCATGATGCCAAGCCGGCCTTGCCCGCGGCTGGAGGTTTCCTGGGAGCTTCCTGGGGGTCATGCAGTATGCGTTGGCTTTGTCGGCTCCCGACCGGAGGGACCTCATGCGCCGTGTGCTCCGTGACAACGGGCTCTCGATCACCATGTTCGCGCTGTTCCTGGTCTTCCTGGTCCTCCAGAGCATCGCCGGCTACAAGACCACCAACAGCGAGAACGAGCAGCACCGGCAGCCGCCCGAGTCCTTTGGCGAGTACCTGACCAGCGGGGCGTTCGTTGAGGCGACCTTCGAGAACTGGGAGAGCGAGTTCCTCCAGATGGGCGCGTACGTGGTGCTGACCGCCCTGCTGCTCCAGAAGGGGTCGCCGGAGTCCAAGGAGCCCGAGGGCGACGAGGTCGACGCCGACCCCCGTGACCGGCGGGACGCCGAGGACGCGCCCGGCCCGGTCAAGCGCGGCGGGCTGGTCCTGACGCTGTACGAGCACTCGCTCTCGATCGCCCTGTTCTCCCTGTTCCTGCTCTCCTTCGTCCTCCACGCCCTCGGCGGCCACGCCGAGTTCAACCAGCAGCAGCTGGCGCACGGCGCCGCCCCGGTGTCGCTGTGGAGCTTCGTCACCGGCTCGGCGTTCTGGTTCCAGTCCATGCAGAACTGGCAGAGCGAGTTCCTGGCTGTCGCCGCCCTCACCGTCCTGGGCATCTTCCTCCGCCAGCGCGGCTCCCCCGAGTCCAAGCCCGTCGCCGCCCCCCACGCCCAGACGGGCAGCGGCTAGCTAGCGGCTCGCGGCGAGGAACCGGCCGCCGGAGTTTTGCCGCTCGAGATGGCTTGACCCATCGCCGGATCCGCTGCTGAATTCCCGGCAGGGGCGACTCGCCGGCCGCGGAGCCTGCCGCACGGTATAGCCCCTGACCTGGGAGTTCGTTGCGAATTGTGCCACGTTTGGCCTATACTGGGCACATGGAAGAAATGCTCGACACCATTCAACGGCACCGCCTGTACGGCCTCGCTGCCGAAATTCGTGCGGTCGAGGAGGGGCACAACGCCCGGGTCCTGCCCGACGGGTCGATCCTGGTGAAGGCCGAGTCGCATCCCGGCAGCTACCGTGTGTCCATCCGGGGCATCGACGACGGCGTGCTCCGGTTCGGCTGCACCTGCCGTTCCGGCGAGTACCGCAGCTCGCTGCCCGTCCCCTGCAAGCACGCCGCCGTGGCCGCCCGCCGCCTCGAGCGCGAGGGCCTGGCCCGCTGGGACGACGGCAGCTGGCGGCTGCGCGAGCGGGCCCAGGTCCGCGGCGCCCGGCTCCTGCTGGCCCGCACCGTCCAGCGCCGCCCGGCCCTGGTCGCGCCGGCGATGGCCGACGCCGCCTGACAGCCCTCCAGCTCCGGGGCCGGTGCCAGCCGGCCTCGTTCATCGCAGCACCCGCTCAGCGGAGGCGGAAGGACACGCGTACGAACCACGGCATCCCATCGGGGAGGCTCTGGATCAGTACACGGGGGTGGGGACGGGTGAGCTAAGAACCGTGCCCTGTACCTGCGTGGGATTCAAGTCCTCCGACGACCCTTGATGGAGAGATGCTGGGCATGAACAAGCCTCGACGACTCGATGGACTCATGATGGTCGTCCCGGGGGAAC
>JASLIH010000559.1 GCA_030152105.1 Actinomycetes bacterium | reverse complement strand
ATGTCGAACAACGCCGAGCGAGGACCGCGACTTCCGCCGCGCTGGTTCGTCCGTCTCGCGTGGTCGGTGCATCGAGGTCTGTATCGCGTCACCGGTGGCCGGGTTGGACTCTGGCGTCCGAGGGGCAAGCGCTGGGGGACCCTGCGCCTCACGACCACGGGGCGTCGCACGGGCCGCAAGCGCAGCGTGATCATCGCCTATCTCGAGGATGGGCCGAACCTCATCGCGATGGCGATGAACGGCTGGGCCGATGGCGAGCCGGCCTGGTGGCTGAACCTCCAGGCGCATCCCGACGCGAGCGTCGTTCTCCTCGACGGGCCACGCCCGGTGAGGGCTCGCGTGGCCAAGGGAGACGAACGGTCGCGCCTGTGGGGCAGATGGCGCGAGATCGACCCCAAGCTGGACGCCTTTGCGGCGCTCAGGTCGTCCGAGACCGCGGTGGTGATCTTCGAGCCGCAGCCAGCAGCCCTTGCCTAACTGGCACGTGTGGCGCGCTGCGGTCTGCCTCCGATCAGGGGTCGTATCGGAGCCGCCGGCGCCCTACAGTAGGTGCGGTGCGCTGGTGCTGTGGAGGTCGGCATGGCGAACGGCTACTTTCCCGTACACCCTCCCAGACCACCCATCGGAGCGTCTGTCGAGATGGGCGAGCACCTGGCGTCGAGCCGCGGGTCATGCGGCGGCGTGGGGGCGGCGTAGTGTCGCTGCCGGGCAGACGCCGGCCCTCCCGCCTGCAGGGACCCGCCGGGGAGCTCCGGGGGCGGCGGCGCGAATGCGAGGTGCTCGACCGGCTCATCGAGGCTGCTCGCGCGGGTGAGAGCCGGGTCCTGGTGGTGCACGGCGAACCGGGCGTTGGCAAGACAGCCCTGCTGGACTACCTGGTCGAGCACGCCTCGGGCTGCCGAGTGGCCCGCGCCGCCGGGGTCCAGTCGGAGATGGAGCTCGCGTTCGCCGGGTTGCACCAGTTGTGCACGCCGATGCTGGGCCGCCTCCAGCGTCTCCCGGCTCCTCAGCGCGCTGCGCTGCGGACCGCGTTCGGCCTCGGTCCCGGGCCGGCACCGGACCGCTTCCTGGTCGCGCTGGCCGTCCTGAGCCTGCTGGCCGAGGTCGCCGAGGAGCATCCGCTGATCTGCCTGGTGGACGACGAGCACTGGCTCGATTCCGCCTCGGCGCAGGTCCTCGGGGTCGTTGCGCGTCGCCTGGCGGCGGAATCGGTCGGCTTGGTCTTCGCAGCTCGCGTTCCGGGTGACGAGCTGGCGGGGTTGCCGGAGCTGGCGGTCCAGGGACTGGAGGAGGCCGATGCGCGTGCGCTGCTGGACGCGGTGCTGACCGGGCCGCTGGACGCCCGGGTCCGCGACCAGGTCGTTGCCGAGGCCCACGGCAACCCGCTGGCGCTGGTGGAACTGCCTTGGGGCTTGCCGCCGGCGGAGCTGGCGGGCGGGTTCGCGCTCCCCGGCACGATGCCGCTCGCGGGGCGGATCGAGGAGCGTTTCCGGCGGCGGCTGGACGCGCTTCCGGCCGACACCCGGTGGCTGCTTCAGCTGGCGGCGGCCGAGCCGGTCGGCGATCCGGTGAGGGTGTGGCGGGCAGCCGAGCGGCTCGGGATCGCCACGGAGGCGGCGACGCCGGCAGCCGAGGCCGGCCTGGTGGAATTTGGCGCCCGCGTCCGGTTCCGGCATCCGCTGGCGCGCTCGGCGGCCTACCGGTCGGCGTCGCTGCAGGTGCGGCAGGACATCCACCGCGCCTTGGCGCAGGTCACCGATCCGAAGATCGATCCCGACCGCCGCGCCTGGCATCGGGCCCAGGCCACGCCCGGGCCCGATGAGGACGTCGCCGCCGAGCTTGAGCGCTCGGCCGGCCGGGCGCAGGCGCGCGGAGGCCTGGCCGCGGCGGCCGCGTTCCTGGAGCGCGCGTCGATGCTGACGCCCGGACCCGCTCGCCGTACCCGGCGCCTGCTCGCGGCCGCGAGGGTCAAGCGCGCCGCCGGCGCGCTTGACGCGGCACTGGGACTGCTGGTCGCGGTCGAGGCTGGGCCGCTCGACGCGCTGTCGGCTGCCGAGGTGGAGCACCTACGCGGACTCATCGCGTTGGTGCAGCGAGGCCCCAGCGACGCTGCTCGGCTGCTGCTCAGCGCGGCCAGGCGCCTGGAGCCGCTCGACGCTGGCCTGGCCCGCGACACGCACCTGGAGGCGCTCTGGGCCGCGATCTGGGCCGGCGACCTGGGCAGCCCCGGCGGCGTGGTGGCGGCGGCCGAGGCCGCGCGCGCCGCGCCCCCCGGTCCCGAACCGACGCGTGCGGTCGACATCCTGCTGGAGGCGTTCGCACTGCGGTTGACGCAGGGGTACGCGACGGCCGCACCGCTGCTCACTCGAGCGCTCGAGTTGAGCCTCGCCCTGGACGTGACCAACGACGAAGCCGGCCTCTGGCGTTGGCTCGCCGGTGGAAGAGCCAGCGCCATCGTCGCCCTCGAGCTCTGGGACGCCGAGTCCTGGCATGCCCTGGCCGCTGTCCAGGCACAGTTCGCCCGCGACACAGGCGCACTCGTGCATCTCCAGTACGCGCTCAACTTCCTCGCCATGGCCCACCTGTTCGCCGGCGAGTTGACCACGGCGGCGCGACTCGTCGAAGAGGATCGCCTGATCGCCGAGGTCACCGGGAACCCGCAGGTCGGGTATGCCGCGATGGGGCTCGCGGCCTGGCAGGGTCAGGAGGAACAGGCGTCGGAGCTGATCGAGGCCACCTCGCGGGCGGCGCGCGAACGCGGTCTGGGCAGGATGGTCAGCTTCGCCGACTACGCGAGCTCGGTGCTCTACAACGGCCTCGGTCGCCACGAGGCGGCGCGCGACCTCGCGTGGCGAGCCTTCGAGCGTGACGAGCTCGGGTACGGGCCGTATGTCGTGCCCGAGCTGGCCGAGGCGGCGTCCAGGACCGGCGACGAGGCACTGGTCAGAGCCGCACTCCGGTGGCTGTCCGAACGCACGCGGGCGGCACCCACCGAGTGGGCGCTGGGGATCGAAGCCCGCGTCCGCGCCCTGCTCAGCGAGGGCGGCGCCGCCGAGCGGCACTACCTCGAGTCGATCGCCCACCTCGGCCGGACCCACGTCCGCGTGCAGCTCGCCCGCGCCCATCTGCTCTACGGCGAGTGGCTGCGCCGCCAGCGCCGCCGCGTTGACGCCCGCGAGCAGCTGCGCACCGCCCACGACCTGCTGGACGCGATGGGCATCGAGGCGTTCGCCGAGCGGGCCCGGCGCGAGCTGGAGGCCACCGGCGAGTCCGCCCGCAAGCGCACCGTCCAGACCGGCGACGCGCTAACTGCCCAGGAGGCCGTGATCGCGCGGCTGGCCCGCGACGGCCTGTCGAACCCGGAGATCGGCAGCCGGTTGTTCATCAGCGCCCGCACGGTCCAGTACCACCTGGGCAAGGTCTTCGCCAAGCTCGCCATCAGCTCGCGCGCCCAGCTCGACCGGGTCCTGCCCAGCGACCTGGCAACCACCAGGCCGGAGTAGCCCGCCGGCCCGGCGGCTGGCCAGTCGCGCTGGCCACTGGCGGATGCGAACGCACCCCGGCGCGAACCACACTTGGCGGGCCGCCGCCGGCACAGCTCTTCACATCCGAAGTCCGAGCCGCATTCCGGTCACCGCGCTGACCGGCGCTCCCGCCGACAACGGAGGTCGTCATGAGTAGCACCGTCGAGACCGCCAACGAGCTTCGCCCCTTCCAGGTCGACATTCCGGAAGAGGAGCTCGCTGAGCTGCGCCGCCGCGTCGCCGCGGTGCGCCTGCCCTCCCGGGAGCTCGTCGCCGACCGGTCCCAGGGTGTGCAGCTGGCCACGATCCAGGAGCTCGCCCGCTACTGGGCGACCGAGCACGACTGGCGCAAGGCCGAGGCCAAGCTGAACGCGCTGCCGCAGTTCACGACCGAGATCGACGGGGTGGAGATCCACTTCATCCACGTGAAGTCGCCCCACGCGGACGCGTTGCCGCTGATCATGACCCACGGCTGGCCCGGCTCGGTCATCGAGCTGCTCGGGACCGTCGGCCCGCTCACCGACCCCACCGCCCATGGCGGACGGGCTGAGGACGCCTTCGACCTGGTCCTGCCGTCGCTGCCCGGCTACGGCTTCTCCGGCGAGCCGGCCGAGGTCGGCTGGGACCCGGGCCGGGTCGCGCGAGCGTGGGCGGAGCTGATGGGTCGCCTCGGCTATGGCCGCTATGTCGCCCAGGGCGGGGATGTAGGCGCCTCCGTCACCGACGCGATGGGCCGCCAGGCGCCCGAGGGGCTGGTTGGCATCCACATGAACTTGCTCGTGACCGTGCTGGCCATGCCGTCGCTGCCGACGGAATCCGAGCAGGAACGCGCCGCGGCCGACGCGCTCGCCACCTTCCGTGCGAGCGGCTTTGGCTACTTCCTGGAGCAGGCCACGCGGCCCCAGACGATCGGCTACGCCCTGCTGGACTCACCCGTCGCCCTGGCGGCCTGGCTGCTGGACCATGACACCGACAGCTACCAGAAGATCTCGCGCGCCTTCGTCGATGGCCAGCCTACGGGCCATCTCACCCGGGACACGATCGTCGACAACATCACGCTGTACTGGCTGACGGGCACCGGGGCGTCGGCGGCGCGGTCGTACTGGGAGAGCGGACGAGCCGCAGCTCTTGCGGCCGGCCAGGCGCCTCCTGGGGTCTCGCTTCCGGTCGGCTTCACCACCTTCCCCGGCGAGATCTGGCGGTCTCCGCGCAGTTGGGTCGAGCGGGGGTATCCCAACCTCACCTACTTCAACGAGGTCGACAAGGGCGGCCACTTCGCCGCCTGGGAAGAGCCCGAGCTGTTCTCCGACGAAGTCCGAGCGGCCTTCAGGTCACTGCGCTAACCGGGGAGCCGGAGGACGGCGCGCATGGAACCGATGCTGACGTCCAGATCCGGCGGAGCGTGATGCTCCTGACCCGGCAATCGAGAACGGACGCACAAGCGGAAGGAGCACGACGATGAGCACCGTGTCGCGCGGGTTCAAGGGGCGGCGGCGCCCAAGCGCCGAGCTACCGCCGGGCCAGTACCTGGTCGAGGACTTCCCCGTCCTGTCGGCCGGACCAACGCCCGACATCGACCTGCAGGAGTGGGAGCTCACCATCACCAACGAGACCGGGGACCAGCAACGCTGGGACTGGAACGGCTTCCGGGCGCTGCCCAGCGAGCCGGTCACCGTCGACCTCCACTGCGTCACCCACTGGTCCAAGCTTCACACCACCTGGGAAGGGGTGTCGCTGGACACCCTGCTGGCCGAGGTGGAGACCAGCGCCAGCTTCGCGCTCGTCTCCTCCTACGGCGGCTACACCACCAACCTGCCCCTGGAGGACCTGACCGACGGCAAGGCGTGGATCGCGTTCCGCTACGACGGCCAGGACCTGGAGGCAGTGCATGGTGGCCCGGCCCGGCTGCTGGTCCCCCACCTGTATCTGTGGAAGAGCGCCAAGTGGACCCGAGGGATCCAGCTGCTGGACCAGGACGAGCCGGGCTTCTGGGAGACCCTGGGGTACCACAACTACGGCGACCCATGGCGCGAACAGCGGTTCTGGGGCGACTGAAGGAGGCAGCGATGACCAGCTCGAACCTGTGGAGCGACGGCAACGCGCTCGCCGGACCCCTCCATGACGTCTTCCGCGTCGATGTCACCACCACCATCGGGCGCTGCACCGCCTGTGGGCGAACCGCACCGATGGCCGAGGTGCGGGTCTTCGACCACGCCCCCGGCGTGGTCGCCCGCTGCCCGACCTGTGACCAGGTCCTGCTGCGGCTGGTGCATGGTCCCGGCCGGGCCTGGCTGGACCTGCGCGGCCTGACGTACCTGCAACTTCCCGCGCCGGACGAGACCTGAGCGTCCGGTCGTTGGCCTGTACCGCACCGACAGCCAAGCCCAGCTCGAGGGCCTGCTCGGCGCGCTGCCGCTCTCCGGGTGGATGCACATCACCGTCACCGCCCTCGAGCCCCACCCCAACGACCCCGCCGGAGCGGCCATGAGCAGTCAGCTTCCCGAGCCTCGCCTCAGCCAGGTCTACCGGCTGGAGGCCGCCCTTGGCCAACCGCTGGAGCTCGGCGACACCGCCCGGGGCCACCGGCGGATCCTGCCCCTGACCGGCGGCACCTTCACGGGTCCTCGGTTCAGCGGGAAGCTGCTCCCGGGCGCCAGCGCCGACTGGCAGGTCGTCCTTCCAGACGGCACCGCACTCGGCGACATCCGTTACACGCTGCAAACCGACCGCGGCGATCTGCTCTATGTCCAATCACGGGGCATCCGACATGGCACCGCCGAGGTCCTGGCTCGCCTCGGGCGCGGTGAGGATGTCGACGCCAGCGAGTACACCTTCC
>JASLIH010000501.1 GCA_030152105.1 Actinomycetes bacterium | reverse complement strand
TTCGGCGCCGCAGGCGGCGGTGTCTCGGGCTTCCGCCGCACCCACCAACAGGCGCTGGGCGCCCACGCGGTCGCGCTGGCCGCAGGTCCGTCGGGACCGCGCATGACCAGCTTCACCGAGGTAGCGCCGCTGGCCCTGATGTCGAGCTCGGTCGAGCTCCTGCGGACCTGGGTCCACGAGACGCTCGGGCAGCTGGCCGATGACGATGACCAGCACGCCAGGCTGCGTGACACCCTGAGGGTCTTCCTGAAGGAGAACGGCAGTTTCAAGGCCACCGCCGAGCGGCTCATCCTGCACAAGAACAGTGTCCAGTACCGGGTCCGCAAGGCCGAGGAGGCCCTTGGCCATCCCGTCGGCGACGACCGACTGTCTGTCGAGCTGGCCCTGCTGGCCAGCCAATGGCTCGGCCCCAGCGTCCTTCGCCACCCGAGACAGCCCCGGACATAGCCTAGCCGGGCACGCCGGCGTCGCTGGGGGGCCGGAGGCCGGACAGGTACGCCGTGTAGCGGTCCGCCTTGGCCTCCAGCTGGCCCTTGAAGGCGGCCAGCTGCTCGAGCTTGGCCTGGACGGCCGCCTGGAGCCTGCCGTTGATCTCCAGGGCCTCGGCGACGATGGCTCGCTGGGCGGCCTGGTCGTCCTCGGCGTGGTAGGCGGCTCGCAGTGAGCCGAGGCGGTCCTCGGCGGTCAGGACGGTCCTGACCTCGACCAGGTTGAACCCGAGCAGGTCCTTGAGCTCGCGGATGCGGGCGAGGCGGGCCAGGTCCTCCTCGGCGTAGCGGCGGGCCCCGCCAGGGCTGCGGGCCGACGGGGTGAGCAGCCCAAGCTCCTCGTAGTAGCGCAGGGTCCGGACCGACACCGCGGCCCGCGCGGCCGCCTCACCGATGCGCAGCTGGACGGTCATGCCGGCTGCTCCTCCCGGGCGGCCGCCCCGACGCCGGCGGCCTCCAGCTCCTCGTGGACGTAGCGGCCGCCGCGCAGCCAGGAGGCGGCCGCGGCGACCAGGGACATGACCAGGGCGGCCAGGAACACGATGGCCAGGCCGTGCTGGAACGGCTCGGCGATCAGCCGCGGGAAGAAGCTGGTGCCGGTGAGGTTGGCCGCCTCGGCCGGGCTCAGGCGCTCCAGGGCCGCTGGGCCGAGCAGCGTCCGGACCGGGTTGTAGCCCAGGAAGGCGGCGAACAGGCTGCCCACCGGCGGCAGGTGGGCGATCCGCTCGGCGGTGTCCGGCGGGACCCCGTTGGCCGTCAGGCCGCTGTACAGGGTGGTGGGCAGCCGCGCGGCCAGGCCGGCGATCATCAGCGAGAAGAACAGCCCGATGGACAGCACGAACCCAGCGTTCTGGAAGGTGGCCCGCATGCCCGAGGCGGCCCCGCGCTGGCGGGCCGGGACGGCGTTCATGATCCCGGCGGTGTTGGGCGCGGCGAACAGCCCCGAGCCGATGCCGTTGGCCAGCAGCAGGGCCGCGAACACCAGGTAGGGGAAGTCGATCGGCAGCAGCATGAGGGCGGCGAAGCTGGCCGCGGTGAGCAGCATGCCGCCGGTGGCGAAGGGCCGGGCGCCATGGTGGTCGGACAGCCAGCCCGACACCGGCCCGGCGACCAGGAACCCGAGGGTGAGAGGGATCATGTAGACCCCGGCCCACAGCGGCGTAGAGGCGAAGCTGTAGCCGTGCAGCGGCAGCCAGATGCCCTGGAGCCAGATGATCAGCATGAACTGGAGGCCGCCGCGACTGATCGAGGCCAGCAGCCCGGCCAGGTTGCCGGCCGAGAAGGCGCGGATCCGGAACAGGTCGAGGTGGAACAGCGGGTCGCTGGAGCGGTGCTCGATCAGCAGGAACAGGCCGAGCAGGGCCGTCCCGCCGAGCAGGAGGGTCAGGACCAGCGGGCTGGTCCAGCCCATGGTGTGGCCGCCGTAGGGCTGGATCCCGTAGGTGATGCCGACCAGCACGGCGATCAGCCCGATGCCGAAGGTGAGGTTGCCGGCCCAGTCGAAGCGGCCCTGGCCGCGCTGCCCCACCTCACGCAGCTTGAGGTAGCCCCAGACGGTCCCGAAGATCCCGAACGGGACGCTGACCAGGAAGACGGCCCGCCAGTTGGTGTCGGCCAGCAGCCCGCCGATCAGCAGCCCCATGAAGGAGCCGGCCAGCGCCGCCACCTGGTTGATCCCCAGGGCCATGCCGCGCTCGGTGACAGGGAAGGCGTCGGTGAGGATGGCCATGGAGTTGGCCAGCAGCAGGGCTCCGCCGACCCCCTGGACGATGCGCAGCCCGATCAGCTCGAGCGCCCCCGCCGAGCCCACGTCGGGGGTGAGGGCCAGGGAGATCGAGGCCAGGGTGAAGATCAGGAAGCCGGCGTTGTACATCTTGACCCGGCCGTAGATGTCTCCTAGGCGGCCGAAGGCGACCACCAGGACGGCGCTGACGACCAGGTACCCCATCAGCATCCAGAGGAGGTAGCTGACGTTCCCGGGCCGCAGTGGGTCCAGGCCGATGCCGCGGAAGATGGCGGGCAGGGAGATGATCACGATCGAGGAGTTGACGGTCGCCACCAGCATCCCCAGGGTCGTGTTGGAGAGCGCCACCCACTTGTACCGCTCCCCGACCGCCACCGGGCCCTCGGTCCGTCCCGCCGGCATCCAGTCCTCCTCGCGTGCTCCAAAGCTTACGCTTACGTAAGGATCATACGCCTTGAGATTGGGTCGTACGGTTGCGTTTCGGGCAAGCTGAGCGGGGATCGGCGAGACGAGGAGGTCAGACGATGTCCGGCGAGACGATCGGCGGTGAAGCCACCACCGGGACCGTGCAGGTCACCGGCCACCAGGGCGACGAGATCCCGGCCTACCTCGCGCACCCGCCCGGGCCTGGCCCCTTCGCCGGCGTGGTCGTGCTCCACCACATGCCCGGCTACGACGAGGCGACCAAGGAGATCACCCGGACCTTCGCCGCCAACGGCTACACCGCGATCATGCCCAACCTGCACTGGCGGGACGCGCCCGGCGCCAGCCCCGACGACGCCTCGGCGGCCGCCCGGGCCGCCGGCGGCGTGCCCGACGAGCGCCTGGTCGGCGACGTCGACGGGGCCGCCCGATATCTACGCTTCCTGGACTCTGCCAACGGCAAGGTGGGCGTGATCGGCTACTGCTCGGGCGGGCGCCAGGCCTTCCTGGCCGCCTGCCGCCTGCCTCTGGACGCGGCCGTCGACTGCTACGGCGCCTTCGTCATGGACGCGCCGCCCGACGGCCTGCCGCTCAAGGTCGTCCCGGTCGTCGGGCTGGCCGGCAACCTGTCCTGCCCCCTGCTCGGCCTGTTCGGGGCCGAGGACACCCGCCCGTCCCCGACCGAGACGGCCCGGCTCGAGCAGGAGCTGGCCCGCCTCGGCAAGACCTTCGAGTTCCACACCTACCCGGGCGCCGGCCACGGCTTCTTCGCCACCGACCGGCCCAGCTACCGGCCCGAGGCGGCCGCCGACGGCTGGCGGCGGATCTGGGTCTGGTTCGGCCGCCACCTGGCCACCTAGGAGGGGATCGCCGATGTGCACCTACCACACCGAGCGGGTCGAGGTCGCCGGCAGCGGCAAGGGCCCGGGCAGCTGGTTCCCCCTCCGACTGGCCACCGTCTACCTCGACCATCCCCAGCACACCCCGGCCGAGCACACGCTCAACATCGACTTCCTCAACCCCGGCCAGGGCCCGTCGGCCCGGGTCGCCGTCGAGCTCAGCGAGGAGTCCGCGCTGGCCCTGGCCGACGCGATCCATGCCGCCCTCGACGCCGCCACTGTCACCTCGCCGGCGACCGGTTCCAGCCTGACTCGCAGGAGCTGAGCGACGAGGTCCGACGCGGTGGCGCCGGTACCTGGTCAGGAGTTCCGGAAGGCCTCGCGGGCGTCCTGAAGGCTGTCGAGGTAGCGGTCGGGGCCGATCTTGTCGGTCAGGCCGAAGCGGTCGAGCTCGCGGCGGAGGTCGTCGCTCGCCTCGGCGACGGCCAGGACGATCCCGCGCTGGTGCAGGTGGTCGGCCAGCTCGAGCAGGGTCTGGGCGCCGGTGTAGTCGATGTCGTCGATCGCCTCGGCGTGCAGGACGAACCAGCGCGGCGGATCGGGGACATTGACCAGGCGCATGGCATCCTCCGACAGGCGCACCGCGTTGGCGTAGAAGATCCCGACAGGGAACCGGTAGATGACCAGGCCTGGCTCGGTGACCGTGCCCGGGGTGGGCTCGGCCAGCCTGACGTGTCCCTGCTCGTCGAAGCGGACCACCGCGTCGTGGGGGGTGAAGTGGCGCTTGACGTGCACGATCAGCGACAGCACGATCGCCAGGAGGATCCCCTGCTCGACGCCGAGGACGACGACCACGATCGCCGTCACCAGCGCGACCCAGAACTCGTCCGGGCGCAGGCCGTAGATCGCCCGCATCCCTCGGACGGCGATCAGCTTGACACCGATCAGGAACACGACCGAGGAGAGCACCGCGTTCGGCAGGTACTGCAGCGGCTTGGTCAGGAACAGGAGGACGATCGCGACCATGACCGCGGTCGTGAGCTGCGCGACCTGGGTATGGCTTTTGGCCTCGTCGACCATCTCGGTCTTGGTGGGGCTGCCGTTGACGACAAAGGTGCCGCTGAGGCCGGCGGTGAGGTTGGCCAGGCCGAGGCCGACCAGGTCGGTGTTCTCGGTGAAGCGCTCGTTGTACTTGACGGCATACGCGCGTGAGGTCGCTGCGCTCTGGGCCAGGATCACCAGGAACATCGAGACCGCGGCGGGCAGCAGCTGGGCGGCGTCGTGCCAGCTCACACCGCTCGGCAGCCCGATGCTGGGCAGGCCGCTGGGCACCGGACCCAGAATCGAGACGCCGTGGGTCTGCAGGTCGAGCGCCCAGCTGGCCACGATCGCGCCGACCACCGCCACCAGCCCGCCTGGGATCGCCTTGATCCAACGCTCGAAGACGATCAGCACGGCCAGCACCGACGCCGAGACCAGCGCCGTCGACCACGACGCCTGGCCGATGT